>JBPYDX010000210.1:0-11563 GCA_051986115.1 Candidatus Eremiobacteraceae bacterium | reverse complement strand
TGCGCCACAAAATCAATAAGCGCTTCACCAACGCACAGTATAAAACTCATGCAGCAGGGTTGCCGTTTGCATCGCAGAACAGCGATGCGTTGAAGACGCCAGGCGAGCGCGCCGTCACCAGGCTGGCATGAAACTGTGTTGCAGCTCGCATTCGTATTCCCGCCTTCTGTCCACCGGCGATCTCACTCAGTTGGAGTGGGCCGATCTGTGCGCCAACGAGCTCATGCTCGACGGTGTTGAGTTCGTCCGTTCCCATTTTCCACGCTTTGACACCGACTATGTAGCGCAGCTCAAAAAACTGTGCATCGACCGCTGCTTGAGCATTGCTTCCCTTCATCATGACGTGCCGTTTGATCCCAGCAACGCCGATCAACATGTTGCCCTAATAGCTCACAGCTTGGAAGTGGCCGGCGGGCTTGGTGCCCCCCTGCTCCGTGTAAGCGTGCGAGCAAACAATGGTTCCCCCGTCATATCATGGCGGGAACTCATTCGCGGCCTCAAGGCTGCTTGCATACAAGCCAAGCAATACAACATTGCGCTCGCATTCGAACCCGACCCAAAGTCGCTCGTGGCGGCGCCCGCCGATGCCAAGCGCGTGATGAAAGAATGCGACTCAGCCTGGTTGCGTCTTGCACCGCGGGCGGGCAGCCTGAGCGGACCACTTCGCGACGAGTGGGCTGCAACGCTCACGGACACGGTCCTCGTGGTCGCGCCCATGTCGCACTTGGATACCTTCGGTGCTGATGAAACCGTTGATTACCTCGCTACATTGACGCTGCTATGGCAGCAGCGTTACCGAGGCTTTCTTTCATTAGAATATAGCGGCAGCGAGGACGAACGAGAAGCCACCGCCCGAGCGGTCGGCTGGCTACGCGGTATCTTGGCAAAGGACGCTCTCAAGACGGCTGCGATCGAGTCGTAGTTAGGATCGTGCGATGAAAGCGGCCGGAAAACTCCGGCCGCTTTTCAAGACCGTCCCCAAAGTGCCGTTACCCGCCGGGGATTTGAACCCGCTATTCGCAGGTGGGTGCTGACCCGGCCACCGGCAGGCTTCCCTCTGCGCGGAGGGCTTGCTCAAAGGTGGCCTGGAGTTCGGCTCCCTCTAGTGATGATGTTGGATCAATCACCAAAGACGAGCTCGCGCGCACCCCAGGGAACTTTGCGCGACGCATCGCGCGTGCATCCACGGTAGCACGCGTCCTTGAGAAAGACAAGTCTTGACAAGCGCAAATGGTGGGCCTCATGACTACGCTCACAACGCACGTGCTTACACTGCACTTGCGCCACACATTTACTATCAGCCGGGGTTCTGAAGACGTCGCAAACACGTTGCTGATTCGCCTTGCAGCCCCAGGTGTAGAGGCGTTTGGCGAGTCTGCTCCGATCTCTCGCTATGGGGAAAGCGTCGAGCGTGACGCGCGTCTGTTAGCCGGTCTGGACCTGGGCGGCGTCGATCTGTGGCATTTTGACGACGTGCTCGGGTTGCTGCCTGACGATGCTCGCTCTGCGCGTTGTGCGCTCGATTTAGCGTTGCACAATCTCGCCGGCAAGCGCCTTAGCGCACCACTGTACAAGCTTCTTGGGCTTAATCCGCGGCAAACGGTCGACACGTCCTTCACCATAGGCATCGCCGACCGAACGAAAGTCATCGAAAAAACTCGCGAGGCAGATCATTTTTCGGTCCTCAAAGTCAAAGTCGGCGATGGCAACGAGGAAGAAACTCTCGAGGCCATACGTAGCGTGTATCGAGGGCGCATTCGTGTGGATGCCAACGAAGGTTGGGAACCCGACGAAGCTGTCAAAAAGTTAAAAGCGCTCGAGCGCTTCAAAATTGAGTTTTGCGAACAGCCGATTGCTGCCGGCCGGCCGGAGAAGTTGCGATACGTGCGGGAACGCTCGCCGATTCCCATCTTTGTCGATGAAGATTCACGTACACTAGCGGACCTTGCGCCGCTCTATGGCTGCGTCGATGGCATCAATATAAAGCTGGCCAAATGCGGGGGCATCCGTGAAGCCATTCGCATGATTCATTCAGCGCGCGCGCTTGGCATGAAGATCATGCTCGGCTGCATGATCGAGTCCTCGGTGCTCGCGACCGCAGCAGCACACTTAACACCGCTTGTCGACTATGCCGACCTCGATGGACCGCTGCTGATCACCGACGATCCCTTTTGTGGAGTCGCATACGAAAAAGACGGTCGGCTGTGCCTGCCAAGCGCACCCGGGTTAGGGGTCTCGCCCCGTCAAGCGACGTAAGATTTGTTCATGCCCGCTGCTCCAAAACGTCGCTACATAGCATTGACGGATGGTTATCTTGCGGATGCGCATCATGCCAAAACAGCGCACGGCGTACTGCGCTATGGTAAGGACGATGTTGTGGCCATCGTGGATGAAGCCCACGCGGGTCAGCGCTTAGGAGAGGTCGTTCCTTCGATCGGCACGGATTTGCCTGTGGTTGCTAGCGTTGGAGAAGCGCTTGGGTTTAAGCCCACTTCATTGCTTGTCGGTGTTGCGGTGTCGGGCGGCGCGCTACCGCCTCAGTTTCGCGCACACATCCTCGCCGCCATAGACGCGGGTCTTGAAATTGTCAACGGGTTGCATCAGTTTTTAGCTGACGATTTAGAGTTTGTTGCGCGGGCACGTGCTAACGGCGCGCGTCTATGGGATGTGCGCAAACCGCCGGACAACATCCCACTTTTTTCGGGCGCAGCATACGGCGTGCCACAAACCGTCGTGCTCGCGATTGGCAGCGACTGCGCCGTCGGTAAGATGTCAGTAATGCTCGAGCTTGCCGCTGCCGCTCGCACCGCGGGCAGACGCGCCGAGTTCGTTGCCACCGGCCAAACCGGTATTATGATTGCAGGAAAAGGCATTGCCGTCGACCGCGTTATCTCGGATTTCATATCCGGCGCTTGCGAGCAACTCGTTTGCGATGTCGATCCTGACGCCGAGTTTACGCTCGTCGAAGGTCAAGGCAGCATCATTCATCCGGCATTTGCCCCGGTGACGTATGGGTTGCTGCTCGGTAGCGCCCCTGACTTGCTCGTGCTTTGCCATGATGTCGCGCGAAAAACCATCGGCGATGGAGAGTTTGACGTCGCAATTCCCAGCTTGCGGACGCTAAAAGAGTTGCACGAAGCAATGCTTGAGCCGATCAAGCCCGCTCCCGTTGTTGCCGTCGCGCTCAATACCAGCGTTGTAAGCGCTGCACAAGCGCAAGCGCATATCCAGCAAGCTCAAGCGCAGACCGGGTTGCCCACGGACGACGTCGTTCGTTTCGGTGGCAGCAAGTTGTGGCACGCGCTAGAAGCTACGGCAAACAAGACGATCAAGTCGCAACTAAGAAAACAGGCATCGCGATCGCACGCAAGCAGTTAAGCGTTGCGATAGCGGCGCTTGCGGCCGCTGCCTTTATCGTTGCCGCGAGCGCGTGTGCGAAGATCGCTGGCCCAACATCTGGCGGTTACAATCGCGCAAATAACTGGACCATCCATGGTGTGTTGCGCGTTGCGGTAACCGAAGAGCCAAACTCTCTTCTTCGCATGTTTTCAAACCAGTCGTCAGCCGACGACGTGACCGCGTTGCTCTTCGAACCGTTTTTTCGCTTCGACGACAAAGGCAAGGCTGTGCCGGCGCTGGCGACGCGCTTTCCGACGCAAGCCAACGGCCTGATCAGCAAAGACGGTTTGCGCATTTCGTTCGAATTGCAGCCACATGCCCTCTGGTCTGATGGTGTTGCGGTCACAGCTGCCGACGTGATCTTTACGTGGCACGCCATCGTTGATGGAGCAAACCCTGTGGTGCGCACGGTGGGTTTCGATAAGATCGAGCGCATCGTTGCCGACAACCCACACCGCGTGACCTTTGTTCTAAAACGACCGAACAGTTCGCTTGTCTATCTTTTCTCGGAAGGCTCCTTTCCGCCGTTGCCTGCGCACCTCTTGAGCAAGTTTAAAAGCATCTATGATATTCCTTATGATGCTGCGCCGGTTGGAGATGGCCCATTCGTGCTCAAGCAATGGGTGCACGGTTTGGAAATCATTTTTACACCAAATAAACGTTATTGGCGCGGTCCACCACGCTTGCGAGAGATCGATATGAAAGTCATTCCGGATCCGAATACGCAGGTTCAGGAACTGCACACGCATGAAATCGACCTCGTCGACGGTGTATCGAAACCTATGCTCGCCCAGGTGAATGAAATTGTCGGGGTTCAAACCCGGATCAACTTGCAAGCCAATTACCGCCACCTCGATTTCAACAACAAGAACCAGCTCTTGCGCGACCCAAACGTCCGCAGGGCGATCGCCCGCGCAATCGACGTGCGTAAGATCATCGCCGATGTGTATGGCGGATTGGGGGTGCAGGCGGCCACCGACATCCCTCCGTTTTCGTGGGCGAGCAACGATCTGGCACCCATACCGTATGATCCAAAAAGTGCAATTGCGCTGTTGGATCGCGACGGTTGGAAGATCGGACCCGACGGCATTCGGACAAAAAATGCACAACGCCTAAGTCTTACTATTTCAACTGCAGCGAACAATTTACCCAATGCAGACGCGGAAGCCCTGATCGCTGCGGAGCTCAAGGACGTGGGCATCGAGCTCACAGTGAAAAACTATACTGGGGCGGTCTTGTTTGCAGAGCACGGGCCAATCTACGGCGGCACGTACGATATGGCGTGGATCGTCGATACCGACGGCGTCGACCCCGATAATCTCGCCGATTGGGGCTGTCAGTGGTTTCCACTGCAAGGAGCAAACACGACGTTTTACTGCAATCATACCGTCGACCGTTACTTAGAGGATGCGCAGCTCACGTACGACCGCGCGCGACGCAAGTCATACTACCAAGACGCCTGGGCGATCATGCTCGACGAAGTTCCCGCGCTGATGATTTATTGGGATAAAAATGTGAGCGCGACAAATACTGATCTGCACAATTTTAGGCCGGCGCCGTTTATCACCGATTTCTGGAACGCCTGGCAATGGGAAATTTAAGTTTTGCGCTTGCAATTGCCGTGACGCTAACCGTCGTACGCTTTTCGGGCGGACAGACTCATGACTTTGTATCGGACGTGTACACAACGCCGGGGGGTTTTAGGACTGCGATTGTTTCATGGAACGTGCAGACCTCAGGCGGCTCCTGGATAGAGGCACACCTGCGGGCTCGCGTACATGGTCGGTGGACGAGTTGGTTTGACATGGGCCACTGGAGCCACGATCTTTCGCTAGGACATCGCCATTCCGTGAAGGGTGGCGCCGATCCGGATGGTCGGGTCGACACAGACACCCTTATTTTGAATAAGCCCGCTGATGCATGGCAAACACAATTGGTAATGCATAGCGGTACTAACGCAAACTCGCCCCTCGTCTCGCTCGTTGCGGTCACAACTGATGCACCCACATTACAAGCGGCCGCATCGCAACAGGCGTGGGGAGTCGATATTGACGTCCCCGAGCGAACGCAGCGTATTGAGGAATCACCCGATGCGCTTGCAGGCGGCGGCGACGCGTGGTGCAGCCCAACCAGTGTCTCGATGATTATGGCATACTGGTCAGCGCGCATAGGTCACCCCGAGTGGGATGTCGGCGTTGCCGAGTCCGCTAGAGGCACGTACGACCCGGTGTACGACGGTTGCGGCAATTGGCCGTTCAACGTTGCCTTTGCGTCCGAGCACGAACTTGGGGGCTGGGTCGAACAGCTTGCAGGCATGCCAGCAATGGAGCGTTACATCGCTGCCGGCGTTCCGCTCGTCGCGAGTATTCGCGTCAAACCGGGCGAGCTTGACGGCTCGCCCTATCCGAAAACTGAAGGGCACTTGCTGGTGGTCCGAGGCTTCACGACAAGCGGCGACGTGATCACGAACGACCCGTACGGGCTGCCTGGCCATATTCGCATCGTTTACAAGCGATTGCAATTCGAGCACTGCTGGCTAAGCGGATCGGGTGGCGTCGTCTATGTTATCGCGCCCCCTGCCCAATTACGAGTTTTACAGCCCTAGCCCAAGCCGCGTCGAGCAATCTCCATGTTGATAATGAGGCCTGGGAGTAGCTGCACGAATGCGCGATTCACGCGCTCGAGTTCGGCGAGTTTTGACTCGTCAAGATCGCACGACGCGATCAGTTGTTCCGAGAGATAGAGGCGGTGCGGCAGCGCATGTGCACACTGCGCTCCCGTGCGGGCGAGATCAGTTGCGAGCTCGCGGTAGCGCGGCTCTTGTGCACGCGGCTTACAATCTTTCCACCAAACTTCTAGCCAGTCCGGATAGCTAGCCATTGCCCTGTATTCAGTCTCTATGAACGGCAAGCCCAATGTTTCTTTCATGTCGTCGTAGATCGAGCGCACCCTCGGCGGAGCGTCGCGTTCTTCAACCAGAGCAAAACGGATGCCACGAAACTCCTTTGGTCGCTCACGCTCTTCTTCGCGATGCGGGCCTTTGGTTCCAACACCCCCAACGGATGCGCCGGTGAGTGCGACGTCAACGGCACTTGCAAGAATTTCCAGTTTGGGATTCGCACGAGCGAACAGCTCAACGATTTCGCGCATGCGCGTGATGTCAGCTTCGCTGACGGCGCGCGCGCGGAGCAGAGCAGCGTGATCTGCTATTGGCCAATCTTGCGTTCCCTGGCGAACCCGTGCATTGATGCGAGAAGCAAGTTCGTCGAACTGGGGCGAGAGCACGCTCGGTCGCAAGCGCCGCCAGACGACTTCCAAAAATCTTGGGAACGCAGCCCACGCCTGGAAGATAAGATGCACCATAGGAACGCGCAAAGCGTTCTTGATGTCGCGAAAGGCTTCGCGGGCGCGCTCGTCGGTCGCCTCGCTTTCTCGGATGAGCACGATCGAGTTCATTTGTCGGTTCGCAAATGCAGTTCGCGTAAAATGGCCGGCTCGACTGGCGTGGGAGCATCGATCATAAGATCTTGAAAGCGCTGGTTTTTCGGAAATGCGATAACTTCCCGAATCGAATCGCCACCCGCCATCAAAAGAATTATGCGGTCGACGCCGAGCGCGATGCCGCCGTGCGGTGGCGCTCCATATTCAAACGCTTCGAGAAGAAACCCAAAGCGCCGCTCCACCTCTTGGGGCGCATACCCAAGCATGTCGAAGACCTTACGCTGCAACTGGGGATTGTGAATGCGAATCGAGCCACTGCCGAGCTCCATGCCATTGAGGACGACGTCATAGTGCTGCGCTCGTAGCGTTAGTGGATCGCCCAACAGTTGCTCGCTACCCGGCGCCGGCGCGGTAAACGGATGATGCGCCGGGGTTAGCGCCCCAGTTTCTTCATCGCGCTCGAACAGTGGAAAATCAAGCACCCAACAGAATGCAAAGGTTTTGGGATCTCGAAGCTCGCGATCGTCGCCTATGGAGAGTCGCATTTTGCCCGCGATGACTTGGGCGCTCGAGCGTTCGTCGGCCACCATATAGACGGCATCCCCATCGGACGCACCCGTTTGCGATCGAAGCGCGCCGAGCAGATTTTCGTTTAATGCACTCTTTGGTAAAGACGAACGAATCCCGTCGGGTGCGAATGCAATCCATGCTAGCCCTTTAGCACCGAAACCAGCTGCTACTTCTTGCAAAGCGTCCATGTCACGCCGCGAGCGTTTTGCTCCTTGCGGTTCGGCAAAACCAATGATTGCCTGTCCGGCGGCAAGCGCGTTGGCAAAGATCTTAAACTCAGTGCCCTCAAATGCGGCACCGAGGTCGTGTAGCTTCATGCCAAACCGCAAATCTGGTTTATCTGAGCCATATTCGCGCATTGCTTGTTCGTGGGTCAAACGTGGAAAGGGAGTTGCGACGTCCACGCCAAGCGCTGCCCGAAACATATGGGACAACATACCTTCCATCACTGCGATGATATCTTCCTGATTCGGGAAGGTCATTTCGACATCGATTTGCGTAAATTCCGGCTGGCGATCCGCGCGCGTATCCTCATCCCGAAAACAGCGCGCAATTTGAAAATAACGAGCGAAGCCTGCAACCATGAGCAGCTGCTTGAACAGCTGTGGTGATTGCGGCAGCGCATAAAAAGCACCAGGATGCAAGCGGCTGGGAACTACGAAATCACGGGCACCTTCAGGCGTTTGCTTAATAAGAATTGGTGTTTCGATCTCGTAAAAACCCTGCGCATCGAGGTAATCGCGCACGGCTTTAACTGCACGATGACGCAGCGAAATATTGCGCTGCAGGCGCGGCCGGCGCAGATCGAGGTAGCGATAGCGCAGCCGCAAGCTCTCGTCGATGTCGTCATCGGTGTGGATGGGAAACGGCGGCGTTTTCGAGCGGTTTAAGATTTCAAGCGTCCTCGCCGCGACTTCAATCTCACCCGTCGCCAGCTTAGCGTTTTCGGTTCCAGGCGGCCGCTTGCGCACCGATCCCCAAACCGCAATCACATCCTCGGATCGTAAAGAGGATGCCAGCTCCGTTGCTTCTGGCGAGGTCTTTGGATCGAAAACAACTTGCGTGAGACCAAAACGGTCACGCACGTCGATAAAAATAAGACCTCCGTGATCGCGCGAGGTATTGACCCAACCGCGTAACTCAGCGGCATCACCCTCGTTGGCAGCGCTGAGTTCGCCGCACGTCGTTCGCTTGAAGGTTTGGGACACCATCAAGATCCCACGCCTTCTCGCAATGCCCGCTTAATGCCGCTGACATAGTGATATTGATAGGCGATTTGGCGCGCTATGTACGGCCAGGTATTTTTGCGCGGTGCCTCTTCGCGAGACCCAGCGCGTTCGAGCGCTTGTACGAGCGGCGGCGCTGCACCCAATGCTGAGTGGATCCATAAAGAAACGGGCGTCATGCCTAAGTATGCCTTCACGATCATGTCTTGATGCTTGCGATAAAAGCGAACGGTTGACACCCCGGCCAGCTCCATGCGGCCGATTTGCTCGACAAAACCAACCGGGTGCCAATGGTAGTTGATCGCCTCGGAATCGTAGAAAATTTCTACGCCATCTTTTTGCAATCGATAGCCCAATTCCAAGTCTTCATGGCCGTATCCCGTGAATTGTTCGTCAAAAGACCCAACGCGGAGCAAGTCCTCGCGGCGCACTGACGCATTACCCGTCAGAAAGTAAAGCCACGACAGCCGTTGGCGAGTCGAGGGATGCAAGGGCCTCCGGGTCGCCGGGTCATCGCGCTGGCTGCGGTAGTCGTCAAGCGTACGCACTTGGAGCTCGCACCCGACGATAGCGATGCGTCGCCCGCTCGCCGCTTTGTGTCCCCCCGCGTGCCGTGCGAACAGGGTTGGGGACGCCAAAATATCGGCGTCGGTAAATAAGACAACTTCGGCGCGCGCGGCCGCGATGCCGGCATTACGCGCGGCCGCTCGGCCCTGATATGCGCCAGGCAGGTAACGCACCCGACCAGCATTTGACGCAGCGATCGCGTCAACGTACGCCGCAGTGCCGTCGGTGCTCTGCGAATCGGCGATGATGATCTCGTACGCATCCGATGGCAGTGTTTGATCAAGGAGCGTTGGCAAGACAACCTGCAAACGGTCAATCCGATTGTAGGTCGGCACGACGACGGACAACTCCAAAGTACTCGGCTGGCGTTCTATGATCGCGTTCCCGTATCACGCTCGTCGCGCAGCGTTATCGACGCCGCGACGACGTCTTCAATGAGTGGGCCAGGGTCGGCACCTAATGGTGGTTTTGTTAAGACGGCATTAGGGACGCGCCACGGACTCCATTCTTGCGAGCATAAACGAAAATATTCCCGCTCGAAAATGGCAACGACAGGTTTCTTCAGCGCCGCAGCAACATGCGTCGCGCCTGTATCAACCGTGACAATAACGGCCGACTGTGCGAGCACCGCGGCCCAATGTAACAATTCGAGATTGTTGAGCCAGGTGACGTTTTCTGCCTTTAGACTTTGGCGAATGTCATTTGCGGCTGCTTGTGTTTCCGTTCCGTACGTGACAATGACGTTGGTATGCGTGCGGGAGAGCGCTGCGATTAGCTGCGCAACCGCATCCGCTCCAAAGTTGCGTGCAAACCAGCGTGGCGCTAGCGCCACCACCACTGCCTGTTCTGGCGCGTTGGCGCGTGCCCAGGCGACATCCTCATCACCCAGGCGCAATGTCAGTTCTTCGGTGAGTTGGTTGCCGCCGGCGAGTTTGACGAGCGCGAGGACCTGATTCACTTCGTGCAACACCGGCTGCTCAGGAAATCGATCGGCCATTTCCGGATCTGCCTCTGAAAGGCACCAGTCGGTCAGCATGAGCTGCGCCAAAACTCGACTGAGATAGCGGCGCCGGTAGACGTACCCGATGCGCGTGTTCGACTTGGTAACGCCCGCGAGAAAAATGTCATCGGTGCGCGGCGCCAATCCCACAGCGATGTCTGCGGTTTTGCCGAGGCGGGCTACCTTTGCGATCGCTTTGGCCGGTTCCCGATGAGGTAACAAAACAAGGTCGTCAATGTCGGGATTGTGGCGCAGTATCGGTTCGGTGTAGCCTGTTACGACTGCAGTGATGCGTGCCGCCGGCCACGATCGGCGAAATGAGGCGATTGCCGGCGTCGACAAAACAAGGTCGCCCACGCGGTCTGTTCGGATAAGCAAGATGTTCTGGTAGGCTGCGCCATTACGCCCGGGTGTTATCGTCATCAGCGTCCGAGCCCGCTTGCGAGTTCGTCGTAGTATGCGCTGCGTGCCAAGCGCCAGGCCGCCCATCGCCGAAGCGATAGCGGCCACACGCTTGAGTCCCGATTCGGTTGCGCGATTTTTTCAAGGAGTGACGGCCAACCCGAACGTCGTGCAATCTGACTCCACCACAACATTGGCGCCAGCTGGCCGGTCGCAAGCGCAATGCGCCAATGCGGATGTTTGTCGAGAAACTGGACGGCAGTGCGGGCTTGAGCGCGCGCTTGGCGAGCCATACGAGAAAACTGCTCGGGATGCAACGCGGGTTTGTAGTGATACACGACAGCCTGGCGATTCAGCCGCGAGCGAATGCCCTTGCGGCGCAGACGGAAACCCAGCTCCAGATCTTCCCATCCATATTCACGAAATCGTTCGTCGAAGCCGCCGGCGTCAATAATCAGCTGCAACGGCACCGAGACGTTGGTAGTCCAAAAATATGCCCCCGAGTAATTGCGCAGCGAGTACGTTGGTGGCGGCAGCCGCTCGAATGAGTCGACGTTGATTGCCACCCCGCGGCAAATTTCGTTTCGAAACTCCCGATGATGGTTCAGGTGCGCCGCAAGCAACCCGGGTGTCGCCAAAACGTCGTCGTCCATAAAGAGAATAACTTCGCCGCGCGCCCGCTCAATGCCGACGTTACGCCCATGTGCTAAGCCGGCATTGTGTTGACGAACGACACAAAGACCGCAGGTGGGCGACAAACGTTGTATGACGTTCTCGTACGTTCCATCGTTGGAACCATCATCCACCAAAACGATTTCGTAGTCGTCTGGATCCAAGTCTTGGTGAAACAGCGCGTCGAGCACTTGCCCGAGAAGCTCACGTCGATTGTACGTGCAAAGCTGCACCGTGATGAGCGGCCCGCGTTTGGGTCCGTTCTTCATCTAGGATGCGACTTCAG
>JBPYDX010000209.1:0-5406 GCA_051986115.1 Candidatus Eremiobacteraceae bacterium | reverse complement strand
ACCCCACAGCGCACCTCGCGCTGCGCCCTCGAGTGCGCCGCCGTTAGGATAACTTGCGTTGCCTTGGTAGCCCGATTGGCGGCTGGCAGCATTCATGCACGATGCATACGCGTTCGATGGAGGCTGGGAATACTGCTGATAGTTCTGCGCTTTTAATTGCGTAGGCAGTGAAAACGTCGCAGCCAGCACCAATATTCCGAATGCCCGCGTGTATCTGCTAGCCATGGCTCTTTGCCACCTCAATCGCAGAAAATACTGTGAGTGAAGGTCTCTTCTCGCACGTATCCATGAGCGCGCGGGTGGCTCGTTCGAGTTGATTCGTGTTAAACGTTGTGACGTTGTTCTTACCAGCTTCAAAGCCCCAAAGAAACATGATGGCGCTCGAGCGATCCAGCGCATCTGCCTGGAGAAGGTCCCTGCATAGAACCTTATTGAGATCGAACTGCCGCTGCACTTTTGCGGTATTTTGCGCAGGGGGAGTGGGTGTGGATGCGGCTTGTGCGGTTGGCGTACAGACCGAAGGCGCACAGACAACGCACAGTGCAATCGCTACAAGAAATCGCTGAATGACGCTCATGATGGCTCCTTTGGGGCCTGACGCTGGCAACAGCTGTGTTAGAACTGCTTGCTCAACCTGCCGAGTTCCCCCAACCAAGCAAAAAAAACGGCCGGTTCTTTCGCCGGCCGTTTCGACACCCAAGGGACCTATTCCATATCCCGCGATGCCTGACGAACTTTTCTTCTGACTTTACGCCGCACAGCGCGCTTCACTTTGCGCACGGTACGTTTCACAGCGCGTTTTGCTTTTCTTTTTCGTCTACCCGCAAGTGCCATTTTGCCCCTCCTTTCACGCTACAACATCAGCTGTGTTGTGAATAATGCATGCATAATTGAGTGCGATGCGGTTTTCCTGCTTCATCTCACGTTTTGTTAATGTGGGTCTAGAAGAGTCATGGGTGACGAAAAAGAATTTGTGCGCACGTGAAAGTGAGAAAAGAGATGTACAATTGCTTGCGCGTTCTGACTATCGCTCAGCTGCTCGTTGCTTTTATTGGTACGGCAGCAAATGCCGACGCAACGCCTTCTTCCCAGACAACGCCCTCCCCAATGCAAATGTTCATCAACACCTTTCAACGGCTGCAATCTTACCCAGTACCTCGTTACGTTGTCTATTTGAACGCTTGGCGAATCAACTATCTGCCGGCCAACGCCGATCATGCGGTGCTTAACTGCTGCGACCCGCGGCAGTTCGCAATCCGCATGTCCGATGGCATGGCGAACGAAAGCATACCGCCGCTTACTGGCAGCGCTCTCCCGATTGCAGCCATCGGACCGGCGTTTGAGGGTCTTTTCCCATTTTCCATGCGTGCCGCTGATCAAGCACCCCAGTCACGTAACGCTTTAGTTATGCAACCAGAATCGCCCGACGCAAAGGCCCTTGTCACTGCCTCGGCTGCGGGCAAGCCCGACTATGATGTGAGTCTTGCAGGCATTGACAACATCGGCGGCCGCCCCAGTTATCATCTGCGGCTTAAGGCGCTGCGCGACCCTGGGCTGCACAATCTGCGCGAGCTATGGACAGATACTCAGACTTGGGATCTTATGAAGGCGCGTTACAGCGTTATGTATGCTCCCAATTCCATGGATCCAGGGCCCCACGGCAACGAATATGAGGCACAATCGCCAGCAGATTTACAAGTTTACTTTGGTCCGGCGTCCAGTTATTGGGTCGCCATTCGTATGGTATGGACGCATGGAATCTTCGGCGATTTGACAACGTATGACGTTGCGACGGCAGCCGCTGTCTTTCCAGCAGCGCTGCCAGATTGGCTCTTCGACCCGGTGGCCTACGCTCAACACAAGCGAGACGGCGATCTTGATTACGTGAGCCTTTTGCTCAGCGGCAAAGCGGTACCACAACCAAGCGCTGCAGGCGTGTCGGCCGCGCCAACCCCCTCACCTAGCGCGACTCGCTGATGGCCTCGATGTCTCCGATCACGTCGAAATGTTGAACCGTCTCTTCGAATTCCAGTAAGTACTGAGCATCTTTAGGATAGTATCGAGCTTTCGAAATATCCTCGCCCGCGAAGGCTTTGATTGCCTCAAACGAATCCCACAGCGAAAGAGTAAAGACTTCGGCCTCATCGTTGTTCGGGCGAACAAGCATGAGTGCGCCACGGTTGCCCTCGCATTTTCTATAATCACTTAAACCCGTCGCTTCAATATATCGCACGTATTCGTCACAGTCATTGCGACGAATACGCCCGTGCCACACCCTTGCGATCATACCTGCCTCCTTTCCAAACTTCAACGTAAGCTAAAAGTGACGATTGGCTGAAAGTGATTCGTGGTCTACTCACTGCGCTTTCAGCTGGCATCGATAGCCTGTTTCTTGGAAGGGCGCATTGAGAGGAAAGTTATGACTCACGAATCAGTACTCGACGTATCAAAAAACATTATCCTTGCCCTCGTTGTAGCAGCGCTCGTCACAGGCTGTGGCGGCGGCTCGGGAAGCGCCGCGTCCGGCTCGTTGTATGGTGCACCCGCGCCTGCTGGTCCGCCGCAAGCTCTGCCGACTCCGGCGGCTAGTGCTGCGCTCGCAACGCTGGCGCTCAAAGGGGCAGGTTTCATCAACGCCGCCGGTCTTACCGTCTACGTTTTCGATGCAGATCTTGCGAGCCCCGGGCACTCAGTCTGTAACGGCGTGTGCGCGCTGAACTGGCCGCATGTTGCACCTCCGGCAGGAAAAACGATCGTCGCACCTTTTGCTACAATCACGCGAGACGATGGAAGCAAACAGCTCACCTATAACGGTCGGCCGCTGTACACGTTCATCGCCGACTCAAGCGAAGGTCAAACCAATGGCGACGGCCTCGATGAATTCGGCGGCATCTGGCACATCGCACGGCCTCACTAACACAACGGGCGGCAGTATCATAGCCGCCCTTTTTTATTTTTGGCGCTCAAAATGTGGAGCGTAGGATATACGTAAAGATAGACCAAACTTGCCGCGAGTGATTATTGTCGCGGCCGTCGTTCATGCGCTAGCGTTTAAAACTATCATTACAAGGCTTGCAGTCGGAGCTTTCCTTGGTGTTCTCATAGGATTCGAGCGCCAATGGCGTGGGCGACCTGCGGGCGTTCAAACAACTGGACTAGTTGCAACCGGATCCGCGCTCTTTTGTGTAGCGGCTCCCGCGCTTGGCGAATCATCGGGCGATCCCATGCGCGTCGTGGCGGCGGTTGTGCAAGGTGTTGGATTCTTAGCCGGCGGCGTCATTTTAAAGGAAGGCCTCAACGTCACCGGTCTCAATACCGCTGCCACAGTGTGGTCGACCGCCGCTGTCGGTGCACTTTCGGGCGTTGGACTATTGAGGGAAGCGAGCGTTGGCGCACTCACGATCCTGCTGTTGAACCTTGTCTTCCTCCCGTGGGTTGATGCGCTGGACCGGCGCTTTACAGAAAAACATCACGTCAAGAAGTAATCTTTTGCTAGCCCGTTAGTAAGCTGCGACGCATGCGAATGAACGTGCTTTCACGTTCGCCGAAATGTTGGCGCCAGCGCCGTGTTTCTTCAAAACCAACGCGCTTCCAAAAACGGTACGCGCCCGCGTTTTGCTCTACTACGTTGAGCTGCAGCTCACGAGCTCCTTGCGCAGTTGCTACCGCCGCGAGCGACTCAACAATCGCTTTGCCGACTCCGCTACCACGTGCTTGCGGAATGAACAGGAGCAGTCCAATATACCATACATCCGCTTGCGGGTAGTCGCGAAATGCGTCAAGCACGCCGATGAGTTCGGGCCAGCTTTCATGGCTAATGCCCAGTAGGATTTTGTTGTTTGGATCCGCGCCTTCTTCTGGACCCGCAACGTAGAGCGCATTGGCTTCCCCAGATCCAGGCGGACGCCCCAAGACCACGTCGTAAAAATCTGCGCATGCTTCCAGCAAACGCTGTACGCTTGCTCCATCTTCGAACGTCAAGTCGCGAGTCGTAAATCGCGCCGTGCTCAGTTGCTTGGCCAGCGCATCCATGGAAGCAATGCTCGAATTAGACTGACTCGTACGCTCGCTTGAGGGTCTCGATGTCGATCTTGCCCATCTTCAGCATCGCCTCGCGCACGCGCCCAGATTTGGTGTCATCGTCATCATTGAGCATATCGCCCAGCACCTGGGGAATGACTTGCCAAGAGACGCCGAATTTGTCTTTGAGCCAGCCGCATCTGCCTTTCTCACCGCCCTGTGAAAGCTTCTCCCATAGCTCGTCAACTTCGGCTTGTGTTTGGCAATTGACGAAGAACGAGATAGCGGGGGAAAACGTAAATTCCGGACCGCCATTGAGAGCCATAAATTTCACACCGTTGAGATAAAAAACCGCAAACGTCGGAGAAGCACTCTCGACCTTAGAGTTCTTAAAGATGGAAGCATAAAAGCGTGCCGCTTGTTCAGCGTCGCCATCCAGCCACAAGAATGGAGCGATTTGCTGCATACAATCTCCGTCTAATCATGATACCCGGTTCCTTATTATACCATCGCAATCTCTCGAATCAACGGTGAGAGATTTGTCTTGCCTTACCACGAGTCTTCAAAGCCGGTTAACCTAACGTTAAGCGCAGCAGGATATGCTTCCAAGGTATGATGCACGAAAAACTGCTGACTGTAATCAGCCAACGCCTCCGCGCTATCGCCGCGCGAAAGCACGCACGGGGGAGCGAGGCAAGGGTTCTTCGTCAAGAGCTATCGCAAGGCCAGCGCAAACGTCAACCGCAGCGAACCACGCTGTGGCAGCGCGCGCGCATCAAACATACCGACCTGTAACGAGCAGCTGCGCGTGATTTTGCCCGAGTAGACTTTGTCCTGGCGCTGTTCTCAGTGCGCGACGAGCGTTTTGCTCTTGTCGGGAACCGTCTGAAAGAAAGCTAGAAGGTCCGCATTGACTTTGTCCTTGAGCGTCGAACACAGACCGTGCGGGGCACCTGCGTAAACCTCAAGCCGGGCGTTAGGGACGATTTTAACTGAAAGCCGGCTTGCATCATCAATCGGCACAATCTGATCATCGTCGCCGTGGATCATGAGCGTAGGCACGTCGATCTTTTTCAAATCTTCTGTAAAGTCAGTCTCCGAGAACTGCTTGATGCAGTCGTATGATGCGAGATAGCCGCAGAGCAGGCTTTGGAGCAAAAATGAATCTCGAAGACCCTGCGAGACTTTTGCGTTTGGCCTGTTTGCTCCGTAAAACGGCGCGCTGAGATCTTTAAAGAACTGCGCACGATCAGCATGCACGCTTGCCCGTAAACCGTCGAAAACTTCGATTGGTGTTCCGCCCGGGTTAGTGGCGCTCTTTACCATGATGGGCGGAACTGCACCAATAAGAACCGCGCCTGCGACGCGTTTTGTTCCGTGACGCCC
>JBPYDX010000208.1:0-5442 GCA_051986115.1 Candidatus Eremiobacteraceae bacterium | reverse complement strand
ATCGTCAACGGCAGTAATGGGTTCTACAGCGCCAAGGCTGGATACGACAACGTGACAGGTCTCGGCGTGTTTGATGCTGCAAAACTCTACGCTGCGCTTATCGCGCTACCGTAAATTACTCAGAGGAGGCTTTACAGGTCATCGCTATGGGCGGTGTCGTCGCTGAGATAAGCGACGTCGCCGCCCTTTTGTTGTGTTATGTCCCTTTGCCGGCACCGATGTATCGTATCCATTTTAGATACAATGCCGGAGTCGTAGCGAGGCTGTTGGGGTTGCCGTACACGACATAAAACTCGTTACGCGATTGCAAGTAGTGAAATGCCACGCTTACGTTGCCCGCATCGACGCAATCGAACGGGTTCGTCCCGTTGATCGTTCCGCAAGGCGCGGCTGGAGAGATATCCGGAGCTTGAAATGCGTTTGGTAGATTGCGCCCGATCTCCCGACGCAGCCCGACATCAAAGGACGCCTGCGGACTTATCTGCCAATCCAACCCCGCTCGCTCGAGCCACTGCTGCGCGACTGGTTCCACCGAAATGTCTTGCGGTGCGTACAAGCTCTCATCAGCCTCGAGCTGCAGATTGAGTGCGTGGCGCAACGGTAGCGTGGTGACGTATGACCAAGCGGTTAGATGACCGTGATAATAGAGGCCACCATTATAGTTGATGTAGGTTGGCGTTGACGTCTGCGTCTTGTAGCCAAGGTAAAAGCCGTTCGTGTTAAAGGGTAAAAACTCGTTACTGAACGAGGTTTCGATACCACTCGAGTTCGTAAACAGATGCAACGTCATGAGATTGCGAAAGTCAAAATTGACCTGCATCGACCCATCAGTCTGCGCGGGGTTGCCAAACCGATTGTCATAACGACCGTACGACGAGTTGATGGCGATGTCGTGCAAGGCGGCGGTCTTCGAGAAATTCCACGTCCGATTAAAAAAGCTCAAATATCCGGCTATATCTGTCTGGGCTACAAAACCAGCAGCCGGGTTAAACTGTTCACCGATTTGTTGCAACGTCACGCCGGCCGTAACCAGCTGCGAAACGTAACCACCCCCGTACTCTGTATAGTTTCCCAGTGACGGGTCGGTGACGTTTGTGCCGCGATCCTCTCCGCCATTAAAGTATGTAAACAAATGGTTGCGCTGGTCCAAGATACCGGTCATGAGCGTTGTGGTGTTGTCGTGCAGCGTAGGCGTATTGACGGCGACGCGCTGGAGATTGACGCCGTATGCTGCGTAGGCATTTGAGATATTGTAGTTGAGAGCTTCTGCGCTATCACTTCGCTCAGTCCCGACAGCATTAAATATTCCAAAGCTCGCGGGCCCCTGCGTTCCTTCATAGGCATACCCCGTCGCAAATGTGGGTATTGACGGCGTGTACAGCGTCGTCGGGCAATTCGTGCAGCTAAAATTGAAGTTAAAGAATGAGCCGACTTGGGTAAAGAACGGCCGTACTTCCGTGTAACGGCGCTGATAGGCGCTTGGGGCAATGGTTTGCTGGTCGATCTCGACGTTTGAGTAGTCCGGGTGAAAAGAGCCGACAAGCGACGATGTTAGCGTTACCGGGATTGCGACATCAGCGCCCACGCGTGAGGTGTTCCCTCCGTTTGCTGGCGTGGTCGCCTCGGCAAGACCGTAGACTTGCAGGCGCGGTTTTGGCCGAAGTGATGCGGGATCGTTCATGTCGGCAAGCGTGCCGGAAAATGTTGGGTCGGCCGCGTTACGTTGGTTCGGCTCGTGCACCCAAACCTGCATGCTGTTATTTGCAACTGTCATACGCTCCAATTGCGCTTTCCACGTTGCAGACTTGCCGCTGCGCATGATATTCAGCGGGATTCGCATTGTCACCACGTAGCCGTTCGCGGTACGCTTGCTCACAGCTGTCCATTCGGGAGAGTAGCTTGAATTTTCACTTGAAGTCTGGTAGCGAGCGCCTCGCGGATTGGCAGAAAACGTGTATTGAAAACCTTGCGTCCCTTGAGGCCACAGGCAGATGGTGACGAAGTCGTCGTTCATTACGCCGGGTCCGTTCGTCACGGTGTCAGCGGTAAGGCGTTCGTTTTGCGTGACTACAAAAGCGACATCGATTGCCTCTGCCTCCTGAGCGAGATAGGCGGTCGTACTTTCACCTGGGCGTTGATAGGTAAAGTCATAAATAACCGGAACCTGAACCGCTTTGCTCCAGGTATCATCAATAACGCCTTTCATGCTGGGCGGACTCTCGAGTTTGGGAACCACAACCGTGTATGTTTCCACCGCACCGGCGCGTTGCGCATGGTAGGCAAAGAAACAGACCAGCGCTGCGCTTGCAGCAAGCGCAAATTTTGGGAATCTCAGATCACGCAAAATGTAACGCATCAACTCGACAACTGTTAAGAATTCGAGTGGAGCAGTGCTAGCGCCGTATACCGATATTCGTTCTCGATTGTTTCAGGATTTCCAATTAGATTCGCTAGCATTCAGCGAACATTCAGCAAAGCAACCAAGGGGTGGCACGAAAATGGCATTCGATATGAGCGGCAAGCGAGAGGAAGAAATTAGAGCTGCGGCTGTGGGAGAGCTCAAGGTCCACGATGGCACGATCGTGCTCGCTGACCATGACCCGCAGTGGCCCAAATTATTTTCTATTGAGGCCCGGAAAATAAAAGATGCGTTGGGCAAACGTGCGCTTTTGATCGAGCATGTCGGCTCGACCGCGGTTCCTGGCTTAATAGCTAAGCCGATTATAGACATTGTGCTCGTGGTGGACAATTCAGCTGACGAACCGGCCTACGTACCAGCTATGGAGGCAGCCGGCTATGTCTTAGGGATCCGCGAACCGGATTGGTTCGAACACCGAAAATTTAAAGGCCCGACCACGAACATCAATTTGCACGTTTTTTCTGCTGGCTGTCCGGAGGTCACCCGAATGCTGGCGTTTCGTGATCGTTTACGACACAACGATTCCGATCGAGAGCGCTACGCGAGCGTTAAACGAGACCTCGCCGGAAGAAAGTGGAAATACGTACAATATTATGCCGATGCTAAGAGCGCAGTTGTTGAAGAAATACTAAGCCAACCTAACAAGTAACGGCGTCCCGGAACCCGGCCCAAGCGAGCGAAGTCCCTTTGCGATTTGACCGCTTCGCAAATCATTTGTTATACTACCGGAGCACCAAAACTCGGCATTTCATCCATAAATAGGAGTTGACTTTCTTTGTCATTCGTCATCAATCTACAACGCTTCGCGCATAAGAAAGGCCTTGGCTCATCGCGCAACGGCCGTGATTCTCAGAGCAAGCGTCTGGGAGTGAAGAAGTTCGGCGGCGAGCGTGTTATCGCGGGAAACATTATCCTGCGCCAACGCGGCACGCAATATCATCCCGGCACCAACGTGGGCATGGGTAAAGATAACACGCTGTTTGCGCTGTCTGATGGCGTTGTCGAATTTGCGCGGCGTGGGCGCGACCAGCAGACCGTCAAGGTCATTGCGGTCGAACTCGCTGGCGCAAAGTCTTAACGCCGCTACGCTCAAATCGGTTTCTCGTTTCAACGGACCGGCGCTAACGCCGGTCCGTGTTATTTAGTCAGTGTTCATCGATCAAGCACGCATTATCGTGCGCGGCGGCAATGGCGGTAACGGCGTCGTTTCTTTTCGCCGAGAAAAATATGTGCCACGAGGCGGGCCCGATGGCGGCGACGGCGGCCGAGGCGGCTCTGTTTTCCTCGAGGCAGATCCCGGGCGTACGACGCTTGCGGACTTTCGTCATAAAAAACGTTTTAACGCTGAAAACGGCGGCCACGGTGCAGGGCAAAACTGTCACGGGAAGACGGGCAGCGACACGATCATTAAAGTCCCTTTAGGCACGCTTATTTACGAAGACGGAAAACTCGCGGCTGATTTGAGTGAGGCGGGCGAGCGTGTCTGCGTTGCCCGCGGTGGCCGAGGAGGCTTAGGGAACCAACACTTTGCCACTGCCGTCAAGCAAGCTCCTCGCTTCGCTCAACGCGGCGAACCCGGTGAAGAGCACGAGCTTGACCTTCAACTGAAGTTGCTTGCTGATGCAGGCATTGTCGGCGCTCCAAATGCAGGCAAGTCCACGCTGTTGGCGGCAGTCTCGGCAGCCAAACCAAAGATCGCAGATTATCCGTTCACAACGCTCGAACCGCAGCTGGGCGTCGTCAACATCGACGTTGCTGCGAACTTCGTCCTCGTCGACGTTCCGGGTCTCATCGAAGGCGCGAGTAAGGGTGCCGGGCTTGGCGATCGTTTTCTCCGGCACGTGGAGCGCACTCGCGTGCTCATTCACCTCATTGATGGGTCGGCCTCGCCGCGTGACGCCCTTCGTCAACTAAAAATGATCGAGCGCGAACTGCAAGCGTGGAGCCCTCAGCTGCTCAAGGTGCAGCGCATCATCGCGGTATCAAAGCAAGATCTGCCAAGCGCTTACAAAACCTTGGCAGCGATTCGAGAGGCGGTGCAAGCTCCAGTCTACGGTATATCAGCCGTGACCGGCAGCGGTGTCAGAGAACTGATCGGTGCAGTTTACAACGCCGTACGCGTCTCACAAGTAAAGGCTCAAGAACCTTCTGCTGAAGTTGTTTTGCGACCCAGGCCCAAACCGACAGTCACTTCGGTTACCATAAAGAGAGAAGGCCGTTCGTATCGGCTTAGCGGTCGCACGATCGAGCGCGTTGCAGCGATGACGGATCTCTCTACCGATGAAGGTCAAGCGTACTTTCAGCGGGCGCTGCGCAGAACTGGCGCGCGCCGAAAGCTCGAACGTGCGGGCGCAAAAAGCGGAGATCGAATACGCGTCGGCGATGCGGAGATTATCCTTTAAATGGATGCGCAGCGCCTGGGCATTTTTGGAGGCGCCTTCGATCCTCCCCACCTTGGGCATCTTTTCATCGCCAACGCCGTTGCAGCGCAAGCGAAACTGGACCGCATTCTTTTTTTACCAGTCGGCGATCCCGCTCATCGCGCCGCAAGTGCTCCTGCGAGCGCTCGAAAAGCCATGGTGGCGCTAGCTATTGAGGGCAACGAGGCCTTCGCGCTCGATGACACAGCGCTTATCCAACAAGGCCCGGTCTTTACCGCAGACACGATGCCGTTGCTGCGCGCGAGATACCCGGGTGCGCAGCTATGTTTTATAGCCGGCGCCGACTCACTGGCCGATACACCCTGGCAACGCCTCGATGAAGTGGCCCGCGTGGTGCATTGCTTTTACGTCGTTTCCCGAGAAGGCGCCGACCCAAAGCGCATCGGACCCACGCTTGCTAGTCTCCCGCCTGAGTTAGCGCAACGGTTTACTCTTCTTCAACTTCCGCTTGTTGATGTTTCCGCCACCGTTATCCGCGCTCGCATCAAATGCGGGCAACCGGTTCGCTATTTAGTACCCGATACCGTGGCGCACTATATCCAGGAGCACGCGTTATATTTGGATTAGTTGGTGGCGAAGGTG
>JBPYDX010000207.1:0-3498 GCA_051986115.1 Candidatus Eremiobacteraceae bacterium | reverse complement strand
GAGCGTCGAACTTACCATCGGTCGCTAAGCCTGGATTTCCGTAGATCACGTTCCTAGGCACCGAGCGGATCTGGACATCCACTCCGAGATCGCGCCATGTGCGTTGCATCTCTTGAGCCATGGTGCTCAACGGGACCGATTCGGTTTGATTGAGCAGCGTGAATGAAAGTGGCCGGCCGTCTTTTGCGCGCATCCCATTTTCACCAACTGTCCAACCCGCTTGGTCGAGCAGTGACTTGGCGAGCGCATTATCATACGACGGCGCTCCAGTCGGATCGTATGCCCAGCTCCACGGAGGGATCAGCGTTTGGGCAAGCGTGGAGGTTCCGGCATATGCGGTTCGCTGAATGCGATCGCGGTCAAGAGCCAGGGCAAGCGCTCGTCGCACCCGCGGATCACCAAAGGGCTCGCGGCGCAAATTAAACGTAATGAACCGCTCCAAATATGACGGCACGAGCAGCGCATGCGTCCCTCTTATGGATTTTAACTCGTCGTATTGCGAAGGAACGAGTTGCTTAGCAACGTCGAGTTCGTGGCTGCCGATCATTTCAAACTGTGTGTTCGGATTAGCCACGATGTGGACATCAACTTCGCCAACTCGCGGCGCGCCCCCGAAGTAGTGCGGATTTGCCTTAAGCACTAGGAGTGAACCGTGATCCCAACGCTCAAGCTTCCAAGGGCCCGTGCCCAAAGGATGCTTACCGAATGCATCGGTGTTGATGTCGGTGGACTTCTCTAAGATGTGCTTGGGAATCACAAAGCCGCCTGTTGCCCTCTCGAAAAGTTGCACCAGCGCGGGTGCAAACGGTGCATCCATGTGGAGCACAACTGTATACGGATCGGGGGTCTCAAGCGAGGTTATATGCCGATAGGTTGCAGTGTAGAAACTGTTGACCTTTGGGTTGATATAGGTTTGGTAGGTGAAGGCAACGTCTGCAGAAGTGAATGGCGCGCCGTCTTGCCAGGTTACGTTGCGTCGCAGATGATAGGTGATTGTCTTGCCGTCGCGGCTTATGCCACCATTTTCAACGCTCGGCACTTGGGTGGCCAAGTCAGGAACGAGGTCGCCCCGGTCGTTCCACATCAAAAGTCCGTCGAAGAAGGCAGACTCCATGTATCCCTCTTGGATAAGGCCGCTAATGACAGGATTAAGAGTGTTCGGCTCGGCGATGATCGCAAGTCGGACGATGCCATGGATCGTCCAATTGTTCCCGCTGGGGCTGACACCGGTGGTTATCTTCGTGCAGCTCGCGGTCGCAACCACAAACCCAAAGCAAACCAGCGCATACAAAGCGCGAAGCAGCAAACGGGAAAGAGTGAAGTAAGCCGGCTGCGTAGCCGGCTTACGTTTTGTTGCTATGCGATAAAGCGTCGTTCGCAAAGTTCAGTTGCTTACGAGCTTGAGCCCCGTAGCAGGTCGTAGAAGCGCACCGAAACCAACGCGGCGTACGCATACGTGAACCCACCGACAATGAGTGCGACGACTACGGCAAGCGGCGGAATTGCGTGGAATAACCAGACGATGATCTGTCCGATGATGACCGCAACAATGATGCCCAAAAATGCGGTAATGCTCGGGCCGAAGTTTGCACGCACGAGCCTATAGGATGTTCCTAGAGATTCCCACGCGCCCTGGTTGCTGATAACGATGGCCGGCAGCGCGTACATCCAGAAAAACAAAAGCAACAGGCCCAAGAGTAATCCGAGGCCTAACGCGACCACCAACAAGCTACAGACAAACGCGGCCACGATAGCGATCAGAAAAAGCCCGATCAACGTGGGCAGCCTGCTAAAAGCTTTTGAAAGCCCAGCGCTTAAGTCCGCAGGCTGACCGTGCCAAACGTTTTCTGCGCCTCCCATTACGGTTGCATGGGCCAAAATGAAGAGTAGCGCGATGATGAGGTCTCCGATCACCATCGTTAAACCGCCAACACCGAGGAGTGCGCCTGCCGCACCTGGGTGGAAACCTCCGAGCGCGCCAGCGCCCATAAACGATGCCAACGATGCGGCTACAACGAAGACGAAGAAAGCGGTAGCGACCAGCGCCGCCAGGCCGGTCGGGACTGCCAGTATCCAATTTTTTATCAAGGCTTGAAAGGCGTTTTGCAGTTCTGCCACGGGGTCAAACGGGCGGGTGACCATCGGGAAAAAACCTCCTTCCGGTCCATGACAAGCTGAACACGAAGCGGCGTTGCGAATCTAAAATGGCAACGCACGAGCGACTGCTTCGCAGAAAAGAGGTTCTCCTGCGTTGCTCGCGTGCATGCGGGGAAAGAAATCGTCCGCAAGCGAACTAAGAATGCCCCACATACTATGAAGCAAGAAGCACAGGGCGATCTGCTTTCGGTCGCCGGGCGGGCCTTTGGCTCACGTCTTATAGTAGGCACCGGTAAGTTCTCGAGCCCAGAACTGATGGCCGATGCATTGGCGGCCTCAGGCGCAGAAATGGTGACGGTTGCGGTCCGCCGCGTCGACATCGACGCGCCTCAAAACCCGATTACGGACTTTATCGATCGGTCCAAGTACCTGATTTTGCCCAATACCTCCGGAGCCGCTGATGCAGATGAGGCTGTGCGCCTCGCGTTGCTTGCTCGCTCGGGCGGCTTGCCTGCTTGGGTAAAGGTTGAGGTTATCCCAGATCCACGCTACCTTATGCCCGATCCGATCGAGACACTTAAGGCAAGTGAGATTCTTGTGCGCGAAGGCTTCGTCGTGCTGCCGTATATTCACGCGGATCCGGTGCTCGCAAAGCGGTTGGAGGAGGTCGGCGCAGCCGCCGTTATGCCGCTCGCCGCGCCAATCGGTTCGGGTAAGGGTCTAAAAATGGAAGCTGCCATTGCGATGATCATCGAGCAAGCAACAGTGCCGGTTGTCGTTGATGCGGGGCTTGGCGTTCCTTCACATGCTGCGGCGGCGATGGAAATGGGCGCCGACGCCGTGCTCGTCAACACGGCTATCGCAAGTGCACGTAACCCGGTTCGTATGGCGCACGCATTCCGGCTCGGCGTTCAGGCGGGTCGCGCTGCTCGCCTTGCGGGTCGCGCGCCTGAAATGGATGCTGTTGCTTCGAGCCCCCTCACGGGATTTTTGCAAGCGGTTGAGTGAGTTGAACTTCTCCGAATTATTTTCGCCATCGCGTATCCGCGACACGATTGCACGCGTGCACGCCGCCACGGCGGCAGACGTACGCGCGGCCATTGCTTCGAACGCAAGCAGCCTGGATGATGCCGCCATGTTGCTCTCGCCGGCGGCCGGCGGCATGCTCGAGGAACTAGCGCAACACGCGCACCGTACTACGGTAGAACGCTTCGGGAAGACCGTTGCCTTGTATGCACCGCTGTACCTTAGCAATGACTGCGTGTGCACGTGCACCTATTGCGGTTTTTCGATGGGTCTTGATATCAAACGCAAGACGTTGCGCATCGACGAAGTGATACGCGAAACTCAGACCCTTGCAAGTCGAGGTTTTCGCAACGTCTTGCTCGTCTCATCCGAACA
>JBPYDX010000206.1:0-9548 GCA_051986115.1 Candidatus Eremiobacteraceae bacterium | reverse complement strand
CTTGGCACGCCAAAACGAGCAGACCGAGGTAGTGAGTGTACACGAGCGCGACGCCAACCGCCGTATAAGCGATCCACAAAACAAAACGCTTTGAACCACTTGCATGCTCAACTTCAATTAGTAGCCACCACGAAACGGTCGCAAGTGCGGCCAGCACACTATACATCCTATAGATGCGATCATACAAAATGAGAGCCGGCGCCAAAGCTACCAGCACGGCAGCCAGCGACGCAGCAACCGGCCCAAACATTCTTCGACACGCTCCCCACGTCGCGATGATCGTTACAATACCGAGAGGAGCGCTGAGATAACGATAGTCCCATAAGGGCCAGTGCAACCATTGCATGAGAAAATGCGTCGCTAAATAGAAAAGCGGCGGATGAAAGTCAAGCGCGGTGAGCGTGTGCACCAAAGCTGGCAGTGAAAGGCTGCTCGCCGCAAAGGTGTAGGCCTCGTCCGAATAGAGGCTTGCTGCCGGAAGCTGCCAGAAGCGCGTTATGATACCGACTGCGCAAGCAACAGCCAGACCGAGCAAACCTAGATCAATGCTTGCTCGTCTTGGCACCGTCTCGACGGCGTTCACCGAATGTCTTCTTTTAATTTCCTAAGCGTATTCGCGAGCGTGCGGGAGATATGTTTTTGCGAGAAGCCTAAACGACGTGCAATTTCCGTTTGTGTGAGATCCTTGTAGAAGAACAATTCGACGACGCTTCGCTCGAACTCAGCCAAGCGTTCCAGCGCGCGATCGAGCACAATGCGCTCTTCAATCGGTAAGCGGAAAGACTGATGCCGGATGCTGCGAATCGCAGCCCAACGCGGCGGTTCCTCTGAAACATCGCCTCGTTCTGACAGCGACATCAAGTTATAACTGTCTCGCAGTCGCAAAATCTCCGTTACGCCGTCGGGCTGGATATTCATGTCGCGAGCGAGTTCTTCAACCGTTGGTTCGCGCCCCAAACTCACAATTAAGCGGTCGTGCGACTGATGCAGTTGGCGATTGAGCGTGCGGTACCAACGCGGCACTCGCATGACCGGCAAAAGATCTCGCAAATAGTGAAAGATTTCTCCAGAGACAACCGTGCGCGCATAGGCTTCAAACGGCACGCCAAGACTGGGGTCGTAGCGTTCCACGGCTTTAATGAGCCCGACGCTACCCACTTGTTCTAAATCGTCGCGCTGGCTCGGGGTTGGCGCGTGATGGGCGGCGATGGATTTCACAAGCGCCATGTGCGACAACACAATGCGATCGCGGAGTTCGAGCGACCGCGTTGCCGCGTACGCTTCGAACTCCGATCCGGCTGCCGACACCGCGGCGGCCTGCGTGGCCATGGACTACTTGATGTTGCCGATGATCTGGTACAGCGGCAGGAACACCGAGATCACGATGAAGCCGACGACAAAACCCATGGCGAGGATCAGCATCGGTTCCAGCAGCGACGTCAGCGATGCGAGCATGTACTCAACCTCGACGTCGTAGAAATCTGCGATCTTCGCGAGCATGCCGTCGAGGTTACCGGTTTCCTCACCGACCGCGACCATCTGAGTGACGAGTGGCGGAAATAGGCCCGACAAGTTGAGCGGTACGGCGATCGATTCACCTTCGCGGACCGATTCGCGTACTTTGACAACCGTTTCGGCCACGACTTCGTTACCTGAAGCTTTGCCGACGATCTCAAGCGCCTGCATGATAGGAACACCGGATTGCAGCAAGGCACCGAGCGTACGGCAAAACCGTGAAATCGCAACCTTGCGAATCAACATGCCGAACACCGGCAGCTTGAGCTTAAATTTATCGTACTGGTAGCGGCCGCGCTGCGTTGATGTCCAGCGTTTGAACAAGAAGAAGCCAGCGCCCGCCACGACAAGCGTCGTGATGATCACCACCGGGTTGCGGGCCCCGTTGGTGAACGCGATCAAGATCTTCGTCGGCAGTGGAAGCTTCATGTTCATTCCAACGAACAGGCTCACGAACGTCGGCAGAATGAACGTTACAAGAAAAAATACGATACAAATGGCCATGACCAAAATGACCATGGGGTAGGTCATCGCGGACTTGACCTTCTTCTTGAGGTTGAAGTCTTTTTCCAAGAAGCCGGCCAAACGGTTGAGCACTTCGTCGAGGATACCGCCGAGCTCGCCCGCGCGCACCATGTTTATAAACAACGGCGAAAAGACTTTGGGGAATTTGGCAAGCGCGTTCGCTAGCGTCGATCCGCCTTCAACTTCCCGCCGCACCTGCACGATGACCGGCTTAAGCTGAGCGTCTTCCGTTTGAATGCCCAGGACGTCGAGGCAGCGCACCATCGCAAGACCTGCGTTAATCATGGTCGCGAACTGGCGCGCAAACACAACGAGTGCCTGCTCGCTGACTCCCTTGAATTTGCCCAGAATGCCGCCGAACATGGTCGATACGTCGGCATTGAGCCCGCTCGTTTGTTTTTGGGTTATGCCGGTGACGTAATAGTTCATCTCACGGAGCTTAGCGCGCAGTACGCGCTCGTTCTCCGCCTCAATGACTCCGTTGACCGACTTACCGCTTGCGTCTTTGGCTTGGTAAGCAAAACTGGGCATTCGTTTATGTCCCTCGACTAAGCGTTTTTAGGACGGCTCGGCTAGCGAAACGTTACAGCTTCGCTGCTTGACCGACTAAGAGAATGACAAGCAAAATCAACAGCCAGAGCAGTGACATTTGCATGTGTTTCGTCCCCCGTTTATGCGCCTTCGATGAGTTTACGAAGCTCTTCCGGATGCGTGGACGCCGCAAGCGCTTCGTCTTCAGTGATCATGTGTTTACGAACCAGGTCGCGCAGCGACATGTCGAAGGTTTGCATGTGCATGCCCCGGCTCGTCACAATTGCGTTGTGAATCTGGTGCGTCTTGTTTTCACGCACAAGGTTGCGGATCGCAGGTGTCGCGATCATGACTTCTGCAGCCGGCACGCGCCCAACCCCAGAGGCGTGCGGCAGCAGCCGCAGGCAGACGATCGCCTCGATGACCGATGCCAGCTGCACTCTGATTTGTTGTTGTTGGTGCGCTGGGAAGACGTCGATGATGCGGTCGATGGTTTGCGCGGCGTCCGACGTGTGCAAGGTCGCGAAGACTAAGTGGCCGGTCTCGGCAATTGTCAATGTTGTGGCGATCGTGTCCATGTCGCGCATTTCGCCGACGAGAACCACATCAGGGTCTTCGCGCAGCGCTGCGCGTAACGCGTTGGCAAAACTGTAAGAGTCGTGGCCGATTTCGCGCTGGTTGACGATCGACATCTTGTGATAGTGCAGATACTCGACAGGATCTTCCATCGACAAGATGTGCCGCGCCATAGTCGAGTTGATGACGTCGATCATCGAAGCGAGCGCGGTTGATTTACCAGACCCGGTCGGCCCTGTGACGAGAATGAGGCCGTGCGGTCGCATGGTCAGATCGCCCATCACGGGCGGCAGATTCAAACTGCCGAGCGCCGGAACCGACGAAGGAATCGCACGAAAGACAGCGCCGACGACGCCACGCTGACGAAACGCGTTAATACGGAATCGGCCAAAGCCTTTTAGGCCGTGCGAAAAATCCAGCTCGAGATTTTTTTCAAACTTTTCTTTTTGCTGGTCTGTCAGGATGCTGTAGATAAGCCGCTTCGTATCGTCTGGCGTGAGTTTTGGGAATTCAGTCGGGGTCAACCGCCCGTCAATGCGCAGCATCGGCGGAAGCCCGACGCTCATGTGGAGGTCCGATGCGCCACGCTCGATGGTGATGCGCATCAGCTCGTCCATACGCAGACCAAGGAGATCGCTTACGTTTGCTGCCATTCGCTCTCTCGATTCGTGTGATAGGCCAACGTGGCCGAACCACATGCAAGTCCGTCCCCAAACAGACCCGCAGCGGACTTACTATTACCTATCGGCAGCCGCCCCGAGGTCTGAAGGCCCTAACTGCTCCTCGAAGGGCGGCCAACCGACGACTACGCGCCTACTTCAGCTATTGTCTGCTCTATCGAACTGACCTTCGTACGCCGCAGACCCGCTTTCACTTCGTCCCACACCGTGACGGCCGTCAATATGAGGCACATCTGGCCGACGGTGCACCACCGTCGGCCATTCGCTTAGGACGGCGACTGCCCGAGCCTGGCTCGTAGCGCCTCTCTCATTTTGGCCACTGGAGCAACGCGGTCCGTCCACCATTGGAAAGACAACGCACCTTGGTGCAAGAGCAACGCTAATCCATCACTACGTTTTGTGCCGACCATATGTTGCACTGGTGATGTCCCTTGCGCATAGTTGATGTCAAAGATCATCGTTTGTTCGTTAGCGCACTTCAACAAATCATCCGGAAGTATGGCTTCGGGTGGCAAGGTTGAGACGACCAAATTTGCAATCCCTGTCGGCGGCTCACCTATGGCTGCTGCCTTGTGAGCATTGCGCGACCAACAATAAATCTTTGCCGCACCTGCGTCGTGCAGCGCCAAAGCGATAGAACGCGCCGCTGGTCCGCTCCCAAGTATTGCCGCGACCGCGCCAGATGGACTCCACGACCACAGCTCGTTGAGCGCGGCGATGAAGCCGGCGCCGTCAGTGGTGTGCCCAGACAACGAGCCGTCGGCGTGCGCTCGAACTGTGTTCACCGCCATCGCTGCCGCAGCTTGCGGCGTGAGGTGATCGACTAAGCCTACCATGATCTCTTTCAATGGCGTCGTGACGTTCCAGCCGGCAAAATGCGCGTCACGCAAACGTGCAACGGCACGGGCGGCCTGATCGGCCGCGACATCGATCGCTTCATACGTTGCGGCAATGCCTAGCGCATCAAATGCCGCTTGCTGCATCGGTGGCGACAGCGAATGAGCGATGGGGCTCCCGATGACTGCGTAACGCGACACCACGGCGGTCAGCTACCGTGTGTCCCCGAGCGACGCAAGCGACTCATGAGCGGTCGCTCGAAAAAGCGCAGGACGCGTGTTGTTGGAAACTCGCGCGCGGCGACCGGCTTTACAACAATGGCGCGCATTCCGACAAGCTTGGCACCGAGCACGTCGGTGAAAAGCTGGTCGCCGATCGCTAGGCCCTTCGAGGCGCTTGTCTCAAGGCAACGCAGCGAGCGCGCAAAGGCGGCCGGTAACGGTTTGAGCGCGCCTTTTACAATTGGTACACCAAGCGTTCGCGAGACATTCGTGGCCTGCGACCCATAGTTGTTGGTGAGCAGACACACGCGTATGCCCGCGTCGCGCACAGAGCGCACCCAAGCTTGCGCCCCTTCTATAAGCTCGTCTGTGTGCCAAGGCACAATGGTGTTGTCGAGATCGAGCGCAATGCCAGCGATCCCCCACCGCGCCAACAGGTCGAGTGAGATGTCGGGTACGCGCTCGACGATTGCGTCGGGCGTCAGATAGGAAAGCAGCCTTAGTGCGCCCTGACCCGAAATGGCTCGGCTCGGAAACGGTGCACCGTTTCAACAAAGCGGACGGTGCTCGATCGGCTATTCATAATGATAGAATGCGTGCGCGCCCCGTTACCAAAAAACCGAACGCCTCGCACCAGATCGCCATCCGTAATGCCCGTCGCGACGAAAGTAATGTCGTCATTTTTTACGAGATCACCCATCATGAGAATCTTGTTGACGTCATCAAACCCCATCTCTTTGGCTCTGCGGATCTCGTCATCGTTGCGCGGCTTGAGCCTCCCCATAAAGTTACCGCCCAAACAGCGCAGAGCGGCGGCGGCGAGCACTCCTTCGGGCGCGCCACCAGTTCCCATAGCGACGTGAATGCCGGTTCCCTCAATCGCGGTGGCAATGGCAGCATCGACATCGCCGTCCGAGATGAGTTTTATTTTTGCACCGGCGGATCGGACATCGTCGATCAGCTTCTTGTGCCGTGGCCGGTCCAAAATGACTACCGTGATATCGCTGATCGGGCGCTCGAGTGCGTTAGCAACGAGCTCGAGGTTCTCGTTAACGCTTGCATCGATGTGCACGTATTGTGCGGCCTTCGGACCGACAGCGAGCTTGTCCATGTACGTGTCGGGAGCGTTGAGTAGACAACCTTTTGCCGTCACTGCCAAGACGGCGATCGAATTCGGAAGGCCGTTGGCGACCAAGTTTGTGCCTTCGACCGGATCAACGGCGATGTCGACGTCGGTGCCGCCTTTGCCCACTTCTTCGCCGATAAACAGCATCGGCGCCTCATCGCGCTCGCCTTCGCCAATGACAACCCGCCCATGAATTTCCATGTCATTGAGCGTCTCGCGCATCTTCTCAACGGCGGCGCCGTCAGCCTTATCTCGCTCGCCTTTGCCCATCCAACGTGAGGCCGCCAGTGCGGCCGCTTCTGTTACCTTGACGAAATCGAGCGTGTCCATGTGTTTCTCCTTAGGAGTTTGGCAAGTCAGACCAACGCAACACCACGTCGTTGACCTGTTCGTTGTTGGCGGTCTTTGTCACCGAAAGGCTGCGATTTGGAATTTCAATCCCGGACTGATTGGTTTCCGCGGTTTGCCACGATCCTCGCGTATACTTGTAACTCAGCGACGAGCCTTTGCCCAACATGATCGTGACCGTCCAGCGGTTACCGCTTTGCGGCGCCATACGAATGCCATTGGCTACCCAATTGGCGTTGTTACTCGCGATGTACACGGTGTCCGCCGTTGGCGTATTCACCGGTACGTTCACCGTAAAGGTGACTGGAATTTGTTCGGCGAGTGGACCGCCGCTAAACGGCTGCGTCGAAGCGGCCACATCAAACGCGTTGTTGGTTTTTGGGTCGACGCGGAGCTTCAAAAACGTGCCGATCGTTAACGGCGTTTGCACCGCGGCGGCCGCACCGACAAGCTTGTAGGCGACGCCGGAAGTGCCAACTAAAAAGCCGTTTCGTTGCACGATCAGGCGGGTGAGGACGGTCGTGTACTGGGCATCGACTTGGTGCACGAGGCCTGCTTGGTCGATGTCCAAGGTCACCGGTTCCCCTTGTGCTATTTGGTTGAGAGCGATCGATTTCCACTCACTGTCATCCGCTCGTTCGCGCGCGGTTGCGTTCGCGCCCAAGGCGTAAACTTTGAGCGCGCTGCCCTGTTGAATCGTGACCGTGGCGCCGCTGGATGTCTGCGCTGACGTTACGAAAACGCCGCTTGCGCTTTGCGGTGATGCGGCGATTGCGTTTTGCGTCAGGCCACTCGCGATGAGAAGTGCGAATGCCAACACCTGCACACTCCAACTGCACGACTGCATATTTCGCAACTTTCAAAGCTTTGAGGCAATCCCCTCGAAGGGCTATGGGAAAGGGCCATATTGCGGAACGGCGAACGCGAAAAGTTGTGGATGTTGCTGCTCCCCAGCCTGGTCGTAGCCGCTCGATAGCCCTCAACCCGGCGCTTTTAGTCCCTCGCACTGCTCGCGTGGGCCTTGCGCTCACTGTCTTTGCGGGATTAACCAGCGGCGTCTTCGTGTGGTACTTGCTTGCTACGCACGTGCGTCTGTCAGCAGCGCTTTCGAATCTCGCGCTTGTTGGTTTGGTGGTTGGGCTTGCGCTCTTTGCAGCCGTGTTTTGGTACGCGTACTCGCGCTGGATCAGCTGGACTTGCAACGTGTCGCTGGATGAAATGCTCAAGGCAGACGCGTGGAGCTACCTGCCGTTTGTGGCGCTGTGGGCGTACATATTTTGGATGCCCGCATCGCTCACGGCGGCCGCGGCGTTGTTCGGGAGTCTGTGGCTGCTTTCAATCGCTGTTAAGATCGGCGTGCTTGGCCGCTACTACCCAATGGTTCACCACGTCTCAACAGCATTTATCGCGACGCGCCTTCCGCTGATTCTCATCGCACCGCTCGCGGCAATCGTCATTGGGCAACGTCAAGGCGAACACTTTATCGCATCTCGAAGCGTTTGGCTCAGCGTCTGGGGCCGATGGGACGCTCAACATTACATTAATATCGCCACCAACGGTTACTCGGGAAAAGAGATGGCGTTCTTTCCGCTCTACCCGTGGCTCATCCATGTGCTTGGTGGCATCATTGGCGATCATCTCGCTGCTGGTTTGATTATTTCGAACCTTTCGTTCTTTGTCGCGCTCGGCTACTTATATGCCCTTATGCGCCTTGAGTATGGCGACGATACAGTCGCATACCACGCGATCTTTTACACGGCCATCTTCCCAACCGCGATTTTCTTTTCAGCGGTGTACACAGAATCGTTATTTTTGGCATTGACGGTCGCATCCGTTTACTATGCGCGTCACGGCAACTACATCACCGCTGGCATTTTTGGTGCGCTTGCGTCCATGACACGCGTTGAAGGTGTGCTGACGGCGATTCCCCTTGCGTACGAAGCTTGGAGCGGTTGGCGCGAACGCCGAGGGACGACACTCACGCGCGGCATTATCGGGGTAGCGCTCGTTCCCACCGGTCTATTTGCCTACATGGCATATCTGTATGCGCTGGTCGGCGATCCACTGTACTTTACCAAAGTGCAAGACAACTGGGGTCGCCATTTTGCGCCCCCGTGGGTGAGTATTTACAACACGATTCAAGCAATCGTGCAAGGTCCACTGGCCTCAAGCCAATCGGTCAATCACATGATCGAACTTGCATTCACTATCGTTTTCTTAGTCCTTATGGTGGTGTCGTTTCGTCTGTTGCGCCCGTCGTATTCCTGGTATTTTGCAGCCTCGCTGCTCGTGCCAATGTCAACCGCCAGTCTCATGAGCATGCCGCGCTTTGTGTTGGTTATTTTCCCAGCATTTATGCTCTTAGCTCTTTGGGGTCGCAACCCGGTGATTAACTCGCTCATCGTTGCGCTTTCACTACCACTGCTTGGACTCTTCACAGTACTATTTGCTTGTTGGTATTGGCTAGCGTGAGTTCGCAACCCAAATTTGAAATCCGCCGCGGCGTTCGTCAGTTCATAAAATTTGGAGTCGTCGGCGCATCGGGAACCCTGGTCAACTTCGTCTTCTACCACCTCGGGTTGCACTTCTTGTTGCCGATCTGGCTTGCGTACGCGATCGGCTTCATTTTGGGCGGCGTCAATAATTATTGGTGGAACCGGCAGTGGACATTTCGCTCGCAAGGTCATCCGTGGAAAGAGCTCGCGCAATTTATTACCGTATCCGCCGTTGCGCTGGGCATTAGCGAAGCGGTGATCGCCTTCGCGTCTCGCCACATTCCGACTATGCCATTTCGCAACACCGTGATTTGGCTCGCGGCGACGTTTGTGGGCATGGGTTGGAATTTCTTCGGCAATAAGTTTTGGACGTTTCGCCACACGCACCAGCCTGTGGCCGATCAGAACACGTGAACTGGCGCCCGGCCGTTCCATTAGCCCTAGCGCTGCTCTTGGGCCTAGTGCTCCGCGTCTATGATCTGCATAATCCTATTCTCGATCACCCAGCATGGCGCCAAGGCGATGAGTCAGCAATCGCACGCAACTTTGTGGAGCTGCACAACAACATTTTCTATCCGCAGACTGACTACGACGGGCCGCCACCCAACTACGTCGAGCTCGAGCTGCAGATCGTGCCTTTTGCAGCCGCGCAGCTGTACAAAATCTTCGGCATTCACGAAAGTATTGCACGACT
>JBPYDX010000205.1:0-4166 GCA_051986115.1 Candidatus Eremiobacteraceae bacterium | reverse complement strand
GCGATTCTTTGACGAGATGGAAGCAGGCGTGTTGTATGTCAACCGCCGCAGCGGCGCGACGACGGGTGCTTGGCCAGGCGTCAATTCGTTTTGCGGTTGGAAAGGTTCGGGCATTACCGGCAAAGGTGGGTGTGGCCCGTACTACGTCGCGCAGTTTATGCGCGAACAGTCCCATACCACAATGACTTAAGGAGCGCGCATAGCAAGGTCCCGCGCCTGCAAGCGAGAAGCTAGAAACTTCACTACCCGCGTGCGCTCACGCTCCAAACGCAGCTATCTTTAGCCTGCGCCGGGCATGAGTGCGTTGCAGAACATAAGAGCAAATGACAAATGGCCAAGAACTATCCGTTTATCAAGACACCACCGCCCGGCCCTAATGCGCAGCGTATCATTGCGCAGGACCGCCGCTACTCGTCTCCTTCCTATATAAAGGAATATCCGCTGGTTGTCGCGCGCGGCGAAGGGGCGATGATCGAAGACGTTGACGGCAACCGCTTTTTGGACTTCATGGCCGGCATCGCTGTGGCTTCGACCGGTCACAGCCACCCAAAAGTCGTCGCCGCAATCGAAGAGGCCGCCAAAAAGTTCTTGCACATTTGCTCGACTGATTTTTATTACGAAAGCTTTTCAACGCTGTGCGAACGGCTCGCGACGATTGCGCCTGGAAAAGAGCCAAAGCGCGTTTTCTTGACCAACTCCGGCACGGAAGCGGCCGAAGGGGCTATTAAGCTTGCCCGCTTTCACACCAAACGTCAAAACATCATTGCTTTTCAAGGCTCGTTTCACGGACGCACTATGGGTTCGATTTCGCTTGGTTCAAGCAAAGTTCGGTACCGGCACAATTTTGGACCGCTGCTTCCTGGCATCTACCATTTGCCTTTTGTAGATCCGTATCAATGCCGCGTTTGCCGCGAACCAGCCACCTGCACCGATCCGTTGGCCTGCGCGCTGAACGCAGCCGAGGCGCTCTTTCACGAACGAGTCGCAGCCGACGAAGTTGCAGCCGTCTTCATCGAGCCCATCTTGGGCGAAGGCGGCTACGTCGTGCCACCGCGCGAGTTTCTGCAATATTGGAGAGACTTCTGCGATGAGCACGGGGCCTTGCTGGTTTTTGATGAGATCCAAACCGGCATCGGCCGCACCGGGCACATGTTCGCTGCGGAGCTTTTTGATGTCGTGCCCGACATTACGCTCTCGGCTAAGGGTTTGGCGTCGGGCATGCCGCTTGGCGCCATCATCGCCAAAGAATCGGTAATGACCTGGGAGCGCGGTACGCACGGCAGCACTTTTGGCGGCAATCCCGTGTGCTGCGCCGCTGCGCTTGCAACGCTCGACCTTGTCGAAGAGTCGCTTGCAAAAAACGCACAGCGGGTCGGCGCCATCCTTCGTAATGGTGCTCGCGAGCTGCAGCGCAAGCACGATATTATCGGCGATGTACGAGGCGCGGGTCTCATGCTGGGCGTCAAATTCGTCAAAAATCGGCAAACCAAAGAACCATACCACGGTTTGGTCCCAGAGCTAGAAAAGGCAGCACTCGCCAAGGGCATGCTGATCTTAGGCTGCGGACGAAGCACCATTCGCCTTGCGCCGCCGCTTGTGATCGACGAAGAAGATGCCGCCATCGCATTGCGGATCCTCGACGAAGTGATCTCGCAAGTGCGCGTCGCCGCGTAGCGCTCGAGCGCAACGTGAGCGTGGCCCCAAGCAAAGTCATGCCCATGCGCGAGGCCATCGCGCGCTTCGTCAATGATGGTGACTGCGTTGTCATCGAGGGATTCACGCACCTCATTTGCTTTGCGGCAGCCCACGAAATCATTCGTCAGCGCCGGCGCGACCTCACGCTGTGCAGACTTACTCCCGATCTCATTTACGATCAGCTCATTGCCGCCGGCTGCGCGCGCAAGCTAGTTTTTTCTTGGGCGGGCAACCCCGGCGTCGGATCACTGCATGCGCTGCGCAGGGCAGTCGAAAAGCGCCAACCTCAACCGCTTGAGTTAGAAGAGTATTCGCATTTTGGCCTCGTGGCAAGATTATCAGCGGGGGCCGCGAGACTACCGTTTTGGCCGCTGCGCGACTACACGGGTAGCGATTTGCCCGTCGCCAATCCGCTCATCCGCACCGTGACCTGCCCCTACACCGATGAGCGCATCGCAACCGTGCCCGCGCTCAATCCAGACGTTACTATCGTGCACGCACAGCGGGCAGATTCGCAAGGCAACACGCAAATCTGGGGCTTGTACGGCGTCCAAAAAGAAGCTGCTTTTGCCGCCAAACGGGTGATTGTCGTTGTCGAGGAGATCGTCGAACAAAAAGTGGTGCGCGCCGATCCTAACCGTACGTTAATTCCAGCGATGATTGTCGACGCGGTTGTGCATGAACCCTGGGGCGCCCATCCTTCTTACGCGCAAGGTTATTACGACCGCGACAATGCCTTTTACGTTGAGTGGGAAGACATCTCTCGGGACGAACCGACGCTTGGTCGCTGGCTTGACGAAAACGTCTATGGCGTGAGCAACCGGGCCGGCTACATGGAACGGCTGGGCGCAGAGCGCCGCCAACGGCTGGCTGCCAAACCACTCGTGAGCGCAGGGGTGAATTACGGCTTCTGAAATCAGCTATACCAATAGCGAGCTGATGGCCGTGCGCGCGGCCCGCGAGTTGCGCGACGGCGAAGTTGTTTTTGTCGGCATTGGTTTGCCAAATCTTGCCTGCAATCTCGCGCGAGCCACGCACGCACCCAACCTGGTCCTCATCTACGAATCGGGGGCAGTCGGGGCAGTGCCGGACCGGTTGCCGGTTTCCATTGGAGATCCGGCGCTGGTCACGGGTTCGCTCGCCGTGGCCACTATGGCCGATGTGTTTCAGTTTTACTTGCAGGGCGGGCGCATCCAAGTCGGTTTCTTGGGCGGCGCTCAAGTCGATCGCTACGGCAATATCAACTCGACGGTGATTGGCCCGTACGAGCATCCCAAAGTGCGACTGCCTGGAAGCGGCGGCGCATGTGAAATTGCAATTCATGCGCAGCGAGTCATCGTCGTAGCGCCACTGTCGCCACGCTCGTTTCCCGCGTCCGTCGACTTCGTTACATCACCGGGCCAAAACGGCAAGTACGGAACCCGCAAGGCACTAGGTTTGCCCGGCGCGGGTCCGGTGCGCGTCGTGACCGATTTGGCAATTCTCGAGCCATCCGCGGCCGATGGCGAGCTAGAAGTTGTCGGCCTCTACCCGGGTGTCGACGCGCAAGAAGTGAGAACCAAAGCAGGATGGCCGCTGCGTCTTGCACCAAACGTCACCGTCCTGCCACCTCCGACGCATGATGAACTCCATCTGCTGCGCGAAGTTTTGGATCCCAACCATCTTTATATTGGAAAGAGAGATGCATGAGACGGACCGTTGTGACAGCCGCATATCTAGCGCTCGTTCTCGCCGCAACCGTTGGTGCTGCCCAGGTGCCTACAACGTCGCCGACACCAACGCTTGCGGCCAACACTGGGATCAACTTTACCCCAACCCCAACCGACCTGACGTCAAGCTGTGACGCGGCTATCGCCACTGCAAAGACCACCTTTGCGAAAATTGTAAGCAAGCCGGCAAGCAGCGCGACCTTTGCGACGCTGCAGTCAATCGAGAATGCCAGCGCCGATCTCAATGATGCCACTATCGCTCAGCAAGTCTTGTTTCAGCTTTCGCCCGACAAAGCTGTCCGCGATGCATCGACACAGTGCAATCAAAAAATTACAGATTACGAAATCGAACTTGCCGCAGACCCAAACATTTATGCGGTGGCACAGCGTGTTGCCACGCTGGGTGACGCTACGACCCAGGCCGATAAGAAACTCGTCGAGTACTATGTCGTCAACGGCAAGCGGGCCGGCGCCGGTCTGGACGCAGTAAATCGGCAGAAGGTTACCCAGCTCTTTCAACACCTTTCCGATCTCGAGCGCGATTTTGCGCTCCAGCTCTCCAATGACAATTCGTCGATAACGATCACCGCTGCCGATGCCGCGAGCTTGCTGGCGGATTTTCGATCGACGCTCAAACGCAGCGGTGCGAACTATATCGTGCCGGTCAACGAGAGCACCACCGATTTCTTGTTGCTTGAAAAAAATAGCAACACGCGCAAGCGGTTTCTCACCGTCTACGGAAATCGAGGTGGTCTCCCCAAT
>JBPYDX010000204.1:0-3399 GCA_051986115.1 Candidatus Eremiobacteraceae bacterium | reverse complement strand
ATCGGCTTGAATGCTTCGACGCGAGGCAAGATTGAAAAAGCCACTGCCGATATGAAACCTGCCATCATTAATGCCAGGCCCACAGGTGCAATCCAAACGCGATTAAGCACATAGGTCAATAGCAATGTCACGATAGCTGTTGGCACGACAAGCCAGCCGAGCACAGCAAGGGCAGGCTTCAGCGCATGAAATGGACCTGCATTTTGCGTCTCGCCATAGGCGATAACGCCGATCGTGACCAGCACAAGCGACGCCGGCAAAAAGATGAGGGCGCCGCGCAACGTTCTGACGTTGTTTTCTTGCAGCGCAGCGCCCAGCACCGCTCCTACCATTACGGCGAAGCTAGGAAAAATTGCGGCAATGTAGTTCGGCAGTTTCGTCTGCGCAAAGGTAAAAAACAAAAATGGTACGATTGCCGATGTGAGCAAAAAGCGTTCTGCGTCGCCTTTGCGTTGCCACGCACTCTTGAATGCTTTAGGCAAGAACGCGACAAACGGGAAAAATCCAAGCGCGGCGATCGGCAGATAATACCAAATCGGACCTGGTTGATTCTCAAAGGGCGACAAATAACGGCCCACATTGCTAAGCCCAAAATAGGCAACGAGAAAACTCTGCCCATGGATAATCGTTTGTGCTGCGAACCAGCTGCCCGCGATGAGAAAGTACGCAAACGCTCCGGTGAGCCAAGGAAGATTTCGCCAGAACGGACGCCTGCTCCAAACCAGGTACACGACCAAAACGAGAAGCGGCAGTGCGAGTGCAACCGGCCCTTTGGTTAGCGTACCCAGTGCTGCTGCGACAATCGCAATCCAAAAGGATCGCCGATCGCTATCGCGGACCGCAAAGAAGATCCAAAACGTCGCGACGGTGGTAAAAAAGAGTAGCATGCTATCTAAAATAGCAAGCCGTGACAAGACGATGATCTCAAGGCTTGTGCCATAGGCTAGGGCGGCAAGCAAACCTGCAACTTCTCCGTACAGCCGGCGCCCGGCAGCATATGTGGCCACTGCGGTTGCAACTCCAAAAACTGCCGCTGGGAAGCGAACGGCAAATTCATTGAGTCCAAAGACTTTGACTGAAAGCGCGGTTGTCCAAAACCACAAGGGCGGATGAATAAACCACGGCTGAAAATTAAAATGGAGAGTCAGCCAATCGCCCGTGCGAAACAGCTCTTTGACAATCTCGGCGTAGGTGGGCTCCGAGTTATCCCACAGCGAACCAAAGCCAAGGCGCAGCGTGTACAGCAAAGCCAAGAAAGCAAAGACGCCAAGGCGTAGTAGCCAAGGCGTTACCACCGGAGTTTCGACAGCGCGTTGCACGTGAATGAGGTTGCAACGATTCGCTTAACTTAACCTCTATGGACACAGCGTCGGTTCATGCGCAGCGTCGCACGCTGCGGATTGCTACTCGCAAGAGCGCGCTCGCCCTTGCGCAGACCAAGCTCGTCGTCGAGCAATTACAGGCGCGTGTCGATGTCGCGTGCGAGATTATTCCGTTGACAACAAAAGGCGATGTGAATGCCGATAGGAGCTTGGCGGCGATCGGCGGTGACGGCGTTTTTGTTGCAGAACTGATGCAGGCATTGCTCGACGAGCGCGCTGATGCGGCGGTACACTCAGCAAAAGATCTACCGACCGCGCTTCCAGCACAGCTCACCGCCGGCGCCATTCCGCGCCGTGAAGACGCGCGCGACGCCTTGATTTCAAGGGAGGCTGTGTATCCCTCGATTGAGACACTGAAACCCGGATCGATCGTGGGTACGAGTTCATTGCGACGTGCAGCTCAGCTGCGCTTGCTCAGAAAGGATCTAACGATCGCGCAGCTTCGCGGCAACATTGACACGCGAATCGATAAAGTTATGCGTGGCGATTATGATGCGGCGATTATCGCCCTTGCCGGGCCGCTGCGCCTCGGCAACACCTCGCGTAACACAGCTTGCGTGAGACCACTGCCGCTCGAGGTCATGGTGCCTGCCGTCGGCCAGGGCGCACTCTACGTGCAATGCCGCACCGAAGATCGCGCAGTCCGCGATATACTCGAGCTTATCAATCACGTCGAGAGCGCATTTGCGCTTGGCCTTGAGCGAAGGTTTCTCGCTCGACTCGGCGGTGGCTGCCTAGCGCCGATCGGAGCGCACGTAACTGTCGATTCAAACCAATGGCAACTGCGCGCGGTTATTGCAGCGACGGATGGCGCAGCGGCCGTCCGCCGTAGTGTCGTTGGTAGCCGCCTTGACGCAGCAGAAGCCGAGGCAGTTGTCGAAGGACTTGCATCCGACATGCTCGCGGCCGGCGGGCAAGAGATCATTACCAGCGCTCGACAACGGGACGACAAGCAATGAAACCGTTGAAACACTTGCGGTCATCCAGCGTACTGCATGACATCGTCGTGCCCACAAAACGACCGCGCCGGTTGCGACGCAGCGAGGCTATCCGCAAGCTTGTGGCCGAGCACGCAGTGTCAGTAAACGACCTTATCGAGCCGTTATTTGTAGTGTCAGGCAAAGGCGTACGCAAAGAAATCGCTTCCATGCCGGGCATTTATCAGCAGTCGGTCGATTGCGCTGTCGAAGACGCAAAGACAGCTTTTGCGTTGGGCATTCCAGCGGTCATCCTCTTTGGCATACCCGCGCATAAGGATGAGCATGCATCAGCACTGGCGGATCCCAACGGAGTGATACAGCAAGCGATTACCGCCATTAAGCAAGCCGTATCCCAACTGCTTGTCATTGCGGATTTGTGCGCGTGCGAATACACATCGCATGGTCACTGCGGGATACTCGATGACGACGGCACAGTCGATAACGATGAGACACTTGCGCTGCTTGCCGACGGAGCGGTATCGTATGCGCGTTGCGGCGTTGACATCGTCGCCCCATCTGACATGATGGACGGCCGCGTGGCCGCGATCCGCCACGCGCTCGATGCGGATGGGCATCGCAACACTGCCATCCTTTCGTACGCCGTCAAATATGCGTCTGGCTTTTATGGCCCGTTTCGCGAGGCAGCTGAATCAGTGCCCGCATTCGGCGACCGTCGAAGCCATCAGATGGACCCGGCGAACGTACGCGAAGCGATTAAGGCTGTGCTGCTCGACGTCGAGCAAGGCGCAGATATGGTAATGGTTAAGCCAGGCTTGCCATATCTTGACGTTTTGACTCGCGTGCGAGCGGCAGTAAACGTTCCAGTGGCTGCCTATAGCGTGAGCGGAGAATATGCAATGATCAAAGCTGCTGCGCACAACGGCTGGTTAGATGAAGAACGCGTCGTTGACGAAATGTTATTAGGATTCAAGCGAGCTGGCGCAGATCTTATCATTACGTATTTTGCTCGCAGCTTTGCGCGACGACACGCTGCACCTTCCAAGAATCGCTGAGCGCTTTTCTCAATCGCATGGGTG
>JBPYDX010000203.1:0-5018 GCA_051986115.1 Candidatus Eremiobacteraceae bacterium | reverse complement strand
ATTGGCGGCTGTGATTGCTTGCGGATCATTGCCGATCGCACCGCGGACTGAAGCAGTCGATAGGACCGAACCCGCTTTCCCTAACGAAGGCAGCGGATCAAAAAGTGGATCGGTTTTGCCGCTTGCGTGTCCAACCTCGATGCCACAGCCGCCTGCCAAGCCGTCCAATAGTGCGCGCCCGGTGGCAAGGGTTCGTTCGTCGACATCCGCCCAAACAAATATCGAGTTTTGAGTTGGGCAACCCGCCCCTGCGAACGCCGGCATGGACGCATACATGCGGCGGTAGGCTGAACCAAACTGGCGCATGAGTAACGCGCCATGCGTCGTGAGATCGCCGGGCGCAGTTGCCCACGTGGGCCATGGCTGACGAGCATACGGCGCAAGCTCTGCCGGGTGCGTCGGTGAACGTACGCCATGCCGCGTGAGCACGAGGACGAGGCGCGGAACACCTGGCTCTTGGGCTGCGCCGGCAAGCGGCGGCGCAGTGAATGAGGCAATCACCAAAAGCGCGACAACAAATAGGATTGATCGCAAGACCCAGTTCGTCATTGCTGCAGCATAACCGGCTATCATTACAGCAGCATGAACGAAATGACCGTGGAAAAAATTACTCCACAGTCTTTCGTCCAGTGCTTGCGTCAGCTGGTCGCGAGCTGCTGCTTACCAGCGCTGCGTTACGGTGAAGCTCAATGAGGCTGGTGCTTGACCGAAGCGCTCCGTGCCTTGCTCGAGCCCACTCGAATCGGTGCCGAACTGGTTCTCAGGGATGAAAACCCCAAGCCCGATGCGACCGTACGTATCTACTGCCTGATTGAAGACGTTGGAGACGCCCAGGTTAACATATGTGTTCCTCGCGACCCGCTGCGTTAGTGCAAGATCCGCCGTTCCGTAGGACACGCGCTGGTACGAGTTGTTGCTGTCCACCTGCACATAGTCTAAGTAAACTTCGCCGCCATAGTCGCTGGTGAGGTCTACGTAAGCGCCCCATTTGTGCAGCGGTATGCCGGCTATCTGCGCATTATTGATCACGGTGACGTTGTTCATCAAATACGCATCAGGGATGTCGTTATTCGTAACCGACTGTGTGTCCCAGTACCCGTCGAAGACAAAGTGTGGGTTTATCCGCCAGCGTTGGTTTAGCTCAACACCGCGGGCGCGAGCCGTTGCGATATTCACGTTCGTGTCGACGAAGAGATTCGCCGCAGTGATCGGTGACGAAGCGCAACTGACCGCGTTCACGTGCGCGAGCACCGATTCAATATACGTTGGGCCTCCGAAGAAGTTGATCTGCGGAATATAGGGACCCGCTGGCTGAAGCAAATCAAAGATGCTGTTCGTGACATTGGTGTCGTAGGCGGTGAACTGGGTGATCGTGTCTGCAACCCAGCGATGGGCAAGCGATCCCTCGATGTCGGTGGCTTTTTCGGGCAATTCGCCCGGCGTCGGCAACGTCCCAACCGACACTTGCTGGCAATTGCCTGGTGTGATACCTCCGATAGCGGAAAGGCTCGCGGGGATAGGCTGCGGGTCGGCCGACGCTTTTCCTGCCGTCAGTCTTATTACGTCTGCGGATTCGGGGCGATAGATAACCGAAAAGCGCGGATCGAATGACGTGCCGCCGATGATCGAGTTCTTTAACCAGGCATTGAGGAATAGCTGAAGCTGTTGGTTTGGCGTATAGGCATCACGCACGAAATAGCTGTTGATACGACTGTAGAGGGTTGAATAAGGAGTCTGAGCCGGAACCACCGAGCCATTCCAAGCGAAACCTGACTGGTATTGGCGCTGTTGGTAAATGCCAAAGCCTACGTCATTCTTGCCAGTGTAGATGTCGTCGCTGACCAGTCCGCCAAACGTACGGTAAACGGGATTTGTCACGCTTGTGAACGGGTTCAAGAAAAGCTGCGTTGGATCGTTCGGGCATTGCGCCGGGTAGCACTGCGATGGCCGGTTCTTGTTGATAACGTAATTGTCGGTGAACCAGTCTGCGACAATTTGGTTCTTGCCCACCGTGGTGAGGAAGCGAGCGTGGTAATCTTGGTTGGCGATCGTCTGCCAGGGTAGCGGCCCACCGCCGGCCGGCCCGCTGGCTCCCTGAAGGAATTGTTGTTGCGGGATGCATTGCGTTGTGGCGGGTGTCACGGTCGGAGGCGTCAATGTTATTGTTTGCCCTGGAACGCCACCCGGCGCCACACAATTGGGTGAAAATTTCGAGTTAACGAATTCGGGGGAAAGGTTATCGTTATCGCCGTTGCCTGTTTTGTCATCGAAATCAGTCGCCGAATACGCCGTCAGCGTTAGCGAGGTGTTCGGTGAGAAATCGTAGCGAATTTTGCCGAGAGTATTCTTGAGAATGTAGTTGGCGGAAACCCAATAGGACGTATTCTGCACGGTTCCGGGGCTCCAGTCGGCACCACGCGTTCCCGTTTGCTGATTGATGGAACCCGGAAAGTTACCGTAGGTACCGGTAGAGCCATAGGCCAGAGCGTATCCGATTTTCTCATCAGTACCGGTGGCATGGACCCCGAAGCTTTGCTTTCCGTATTGCCCGAAGCCGTATGATACTCCGCCGTGTGGCTGCAGCGTGGGATTCCACGTTTGCATGTCTACGGAACCCCCAATTGCATCGACGCCGTATAGACCTACGGCACCCGAGCCGTAGGTTACAAGTGAGTTTTCTATCGCGAACAATGGTGAGACGGCATAGTTGAAGCCGACCGTGCCGCCGCCGCCTGGTGGCAGCACCCCGATCGGGCCGATGGGGTGGCCATCAAGCATCGTCTGCGTTTCGGTGTTCTTCAATCCCCGAATGTCGATTTGGATGTCGTCACCAACAGACGATGACGTGTTCCCCAAGTTCACTTCGGGCAGCCGGCCCAACGTCTCCGCCGTTCGGATCTGGTTCGTCTGCAGCGCAACTTGTGGGTCGACCGATGCTTGAATGGTTGTCGTCGACTGCAGCCCGACGGTATGAGCGGTTACCGTGACCCGGCCGAGCGTTTGTACGCTGCCGCCGGCCCTATTTCGCTGCATGACGAGCGTCAAATTCAAGGTACCAGCGCTAACGGGCAGCGCGTCTGAGCGAACCGTTCCATATCCCGGCGCGCGCACAACAATTGAATATGTTCCGATCGGAACCGCTGGCAGTGTAAACACCCCGAACTTATCGGCCCGGGTGCTCGCGATCGTGGTAGCGCCCTGAACGAGCTCGACGGTAGCGCCTGCGATGGGGATCGAGCCGTCGCGATCAAGGATAGTGCCACTGACAGTCCCCTTGACCTGCGTTGAGAGCGGCTGGTCAGCCCAGGCTGGGAGCAGACCCGTGATAAACGCAAAAGCGAATGCGCATACGATTGTTCTGAGTATCGGTGCAAAGACTTGTTGCATAGCAAACAGCCTCCTTTGGCGCAGTGTGACTGAAAATGTTCTGTACTACAGCACGGGTAGCACCCCGGTCATCAAGCTCACAGCTTGATCCATGGTTGCCGTTTTGGGGTCCAGAGTGCCAACGCGGCGCCCATGGCGCAAAACCACGATGCGATCCGCGATCTCGAAGACTTGCGGCAAATTGTGGCTGATAAGTATGACTGCCGCTCCTGCACTGCGAACTTTGCACGTCAGCTCCAGCACGAGCGCTGTCTGCGCGACACCCAGTGCTGCGGTTGGCTCGTCCAAGATGATAACCGCTGCTCCCCACAGCACCGTGCGCGCAACTGCGATGGATTGGCGCTGACCACCTGAGAGCGTGTCAACTCGTTGGTCGATCGAGCCGACCTTGATGCCGAAAGCGCCAAGATGATCCTCTGCACTTTTACGCATCACTTGGCGGTCGAAGATATCAAGTTTGCCGAATATGCCCGGGCGTAAGATTTCTCTCGCCAAAAACAAGTTTGCCGGGATGTCGAGATCTGGCGCGAGCGCTAAGTCTTGATAGGCGGTTTCGATTCCAGCAGCACGCGCATCGCCGGGAGTCTGAAAACTGACTGGTTTACCGCGCAGCTCGATCAATCCACTGTCCGGCGCAATGGCCCCTGAGATAATCTTTGCGAGCGTCGACTTTCCGGCACCATTGTCGCCGATCAGCGCAGTGATCTCTCCCTCACTTGCTTCGAAGTCGACGTCTTGCAGCGCAACGACGCTGCGGAAACTTTTTGAAACACCTCTCAGCTGGAGCAGCGGTCGGCGCTCTCCGACTTCACGCGAAATCATCCTGCGGCCACCGCGGGCTTGCGCCAATGATCGAGATAGACAAACACAATAAGAAGCGCGCCCTCGAGCATGCGCGCCACTTGCGGATCGAAGTTAAGCAAGTTTAAGCCATTGGTCATGATTTGTACGAGCAAAACGCCGAGGAAAGTGCCGATGATAGATCCACGAGCACCGAAGAGACTTGCCCCGCCAAGCACGGAAGCGGCGATGGCATCAAGCTCATAGCCCGTTCCTGCATTCGGATCGCCTTGCGCCTGTCGCGCCGTTATCAGAATGCCAGCTAAACCCGCCAGCAGACCGCTGATTGCATAGACGGTTAGTGTGGTTGCGCGCACGTTGATCCCCGCGCGCCGTGCACTCTCAATGTTGCTGCCTTGCGCATACATGTACCGCCCACGTCGGGTAAGATGTAAGAACAAGCCAGAGATCACGCACACAAATGCCAACACCCAGAACAGATTGGGAATGCCAAGCCACGAGCCGGCGGCGAAGTTGGTAAAGGCAGCGGCGTCGTAGGCTACTTGTTGTCCGTTGCCAACTATTTGCGTGAGTCCCCGCAATATGCCAAGCATTCCCAGCGTGACAATAAACGGGGGCAGCGCCGCGGTACTGATCAGAGTGCCGTTCAGCAGCCCGACTCCGATACCGATGGCTAAGACAACAAGGACCGCAAGCCATGTAGGGACGCTGTGCGCCAGACACAACGCGACAATGATGCCACCGAATCCCAGAAGCGACCCAATCGAGAGGTCGATTCCGGCGGTAATGATGACGAATGTTTCTCCAACTGCGAGAATCCCGACGACCGC
>JBPYDX010000202.1:0-4833 GCA_051986115.1 Candidatus Eremiobacteraceae bacterium | reverse complement strand
TGCCTCAGCGATTAAGCCGCGGACGGGTCCAGTGCCGTTGACCTGCAGGGTGATGCGTTCGCGCCCTTTGAGAAAGCTTCCCATGAGTGCTGCGCCTGTTAGCAGCCTCCCAAGCGCAGCTGCAACGGTCGGCGAACAACCGTGGCGCGATTGCGCGTCCGCGACAACGCGGGTCGTGCGAGCGGCCACAATTCTCACGCTGTCGTCTGCTGCCAGTGCGCACGCGCAATAATCAGAATTCATAGCATTGAGCCTTCCTGGAGTGCAACCTTGGCATCCTGCCTCTCAAGAGAGACGCGCAAAGGAACCTCTCCATACCGCCAGAAGAGCGAGTAAGGCACGTCACAAGCAGATGAGCGTTAAACGTCGCAGCGCCATTACCGTTCTCCACGGGCCAAACCTCAACACGCTTGGCAGCCGTGAGCCGCATATCTATGGGACGCAGACGCTCGATGATATCAACACAAAGATCGAAGAGTTAGCGCGCCAACTCGATTGCGAAATTTTTATCGCACAACACTCTTCTGAAGGCGCACTTATCGACGCTGTGCACGCCGCGGCAGCTGCGCATCACGCGATTGTCATTAATCCGGGTGCCTACACGCACTACTCGTATGCGCTTCGCGACGCCCTCGCGGCCGCGAATGTACCAAAAGTAGAAATCCACCTCACGAATATTTATGCGAGGGAGTCATTTCGCCGTCGCTCGGTAATTGCACCGGTTGTCAGCGGCGCTATTTTCGGTTTCGGTGCCGCCTCCTATCTGCTTGCTGTCCGTGCCGCTGCCGCAATGCTCGATGAAATAAGGGATTGAGCCGCAAAATCGGGAGGAATCACCCCTCGGGGCGCAAACAGGTTGTGCCGGAGCAGCCAATCGTCGCGCGACGCTCCTCTACACAGAGCGCGAAGATTTGCGCGTTATATTTGCTGTCGTAATAGAGAGGTGACCGATGACCAAGGCCGAGCTGATCGAAGAGATTACAAAGAAGACAGAGTTGCCGCGCCGCGACGTGTCAGAGATTGTCGACCACGTGCTGGAAACTGTTAAGGGCGCGTTAGCGCACGGAGAAAAAGTGCAACTCATTCCATTTGGCAGCTTCGAGGTTCGGAAACGCAAAGCTCGTGAAGGTCGCAATCCGAAGACGGGCGAGAAGCTCATGATTGCGGCACGCAGCGTTCCAGCGTTTCACCCGGGTAAGGACCTCCGAGAGGCCGTACAAAAGGGCGGCGGAAAAAAGAAGTAAACACAACGGCGAAGCCAATTTCGGTGGCCTCCTCGCATGACCCAACGGGGCAAGACGAGGAGGCCATTTTCGTTGCCTGAGGATGTTCGCGTTGCTCCCATAACGCGCGAGCAACTCGAACCGGCTGTGCAGATTTTCCTCAGGGCTTTTGCGGACAATGTGCGGCTCGTATACGGCGAGCGCCCCAAACCCGACGCCATGATTGACGTGTGGAGCTTTGCTCGCGAATTCGAGCCGGGCGGTTTTTTGGTAGCTTCAGACAGTAGCGGTGTGCTCGGCTACGCGCTCTTTACGAGCTCCCTGCGCGCCATGCAGCGCCGCGCGCTTGCGAGTGGGCAGGTTATCATCTGGGCACTGCGGGCTGTGGTGAGCCGTTACGGCATCCGTTGGCACGGCGTCGCTCGTCAGCTCTGGAACAAGATTCTTTTCGTCGGCGACTCCAGACGTTTTCGCCTCCATTGTGGCCGAGGCGACGCGCAGCTACTCAATATCGCGGTCGCCCAGCATGCTCGCGGACGCGGGATCGCCGGATCGTTGGTCGCCGAAGGAATGCGTTATCTTGCAACGCGAGGTATCAACGAGGTGCGCCTCGAGGTGCAGCCTGCCAACAGCGCTGCGATTGCTGTCTACCGCGGTGTGGGATTCACCGAAGTTGGGAAGATGAAAAACGCGTATGGCGATTGGCTTGTTATGACTGCCAACCCGCAGACATATCACGACCATGGCTGACGCGCGGTTCGGTTTCAAGCGCGGCGAGTGGAACGCGCTACAACGGCTGAAAAATCCCATAGGCATTCAGCGCATGCTCGACTCCTTCACATACCATGACGCTGACACCGCTTGGTCGCCGCGACGCGTGCTGCGCGAAGGAACCGCTCACTGTTGCGAGGGGGCGATGTTTGCAGCCGCAGCGCTACGCGCGATCGGTCACAAGCCGCTTATCGTCGATCTTGAAGGCGAGCGCGACACAGACCACGTGATTGCGGTTTACAAAGCCCACGGCTGCTGGGGCGCGATCGCGAAGTCACATTTCACCGGCCTGCGGGATCGCATGCCAATCTATAAGACGCTGCGCGAACTTGCGCTTTCCTACTTTGATGATTATTTCAATTTACTCGGCCATCGCACGCTTCGGACCTATTCGCGTCCGGTCGACTTGTCGCGCTTCGATGATCGCAATTGGATGACGTCAGAGAAGTCTATCTGGTTTGTGCCACTGTATTTGTTTGAAATCCCGCACACGCGGCTCATCACCGCGGCACAGGCCAAGAGGCTGCACCGCGTTGACCGGCTCTCCATCGATGCAGGTTTGCTTGGCTATGAACCCTACATGCTTCGGCGCAAGCGTCGGAAGCGAGCTTGAGTGAAAGGCGTCCCCGTCGTTTTAGGTATTGGTTGCGGGCTAGTTCGTTTTCGAACCAACCATCAATTCGATCGTCGTTTTGCCGCTGTCAGCGGTGATCATCACGCTCTTCATGTTCTTGTTGCCGGCTGCCGGAACTGCAAATTGCGCCACCGCTTGCGCGCCTGCAGCAATGTGCATGCGTTCTGAGCCTGCCGGCATCTGGGCCTTATAGAAACTGTAAACCTTATCGAAAGCGTCCTGGGTCGTCATCACGACCATTTGAGAGTTGCCTTGGGTGGACTGCACGCTGACGCCGCCACTGTTTTGGATCGCCCCAGGATAGATGGGCAGCCCGAGCTTGCTCGTATCAACTGCATTCTTGCCTATCACCGCCGTGGTGTTTTTGGAACTAATTGTCGTGTTGCCGTTGCTTTGGTTGGTCTCGACTGTTTCGGCGCCTTCCTTCGTGAACACGACCTGCTTATGACTCGAACAGCCTGTGAGCGCAGTGATGAGCGCGGCCACGCAGACAACAAACGTCAAACGCATAAACTGGCTCCTCTCAAGGGACCGCCGCATACGGCGTTCGAATGAAATTGTAACATTGCAGCGCTTGAAAATCAACGAATTGAACATACCCGGGCTGCTTGCACTCACGCTGATGTTTGTGTTTGTAAGCCCAGCGTTCGCCGCTCACAGCGAGCTCACGTATCGTGTCGCGCTGCAAGACGCACTATCGTTCGACCGCGTGCCGTTCGCCAAAACTGTAGCGGCAGTCTATGCCGACTCGCGTGGCTGGTCGCTCGGTGGCCGTCTGCATTTCCGCGAAGTGCAGTCCGGTGGCGACTTTACCATTTGGCTCGTGCCGGCTGATGAGATGCAAAGTTTTAGCGCGTCGTGCAGTGCGCAGTGGAGCTGCCGTGTCGGGCGTGACGTTGTCATCAACGAAGCTCGCTGGGATGACGGATCTCCAGACTGGCCTGGACCGCTTTCACAGTATCGGATCATGCTCATCAATCACGAGACCGGTCACTGGTTGGGCTTAGATCACCTGTCCTGCGGAGGATCCGGCGAGCTCGCCCCCGTGATGATGCAGCAATCTAAAGGTGCACAGCCTTGCTTGATCAACCCGTGGCCGCTCGAAAGCGAGCGCCAGCGCGTCGCGGAAATCTTCGGGTTGTCACACTAGATGCGCGCCAATCTTGTTCTCGGGTTGTTGTTTGCCGTTGGACTGAATATTGTATACCCGGGCGAAGGCGATAAGTTTGCATATTTGACGAAGACTTTTATCTTCGGCGCAACAGACCCGGGGGCGAGCGTCAGCGTGAACGGTTTTCCAGCGCTCGTCGCGCCATCTGGCGGGTGGATCGCATACGTGCCGGTGTCAGCTGGCACATTTGACTTTCACGTCGTCGCTCGTCGAGCTGCACAAAGCGCTACAGCAGATCGCTTGGTGACCATCGCATCACCTTTGCAAACGCTTGCGCCATCTCCAGCTCGAGTTGACTCAGCCGTCGCACCTGAACCAACCGAGAACGAGACGTTGCAACCGGGCGACACCGTGCATCTCTTTATAAAAGCAAGCACCGAAGCGCGCGTCGTTGCGTATATCGGGCATCAGCACAAAATAAATTTGGTCGAGATAAACACCTCCAGCCTCATACCCACCGACAAACAACGAATGTTAGGTGGCATGTCGCCTGAGGGAGCCACAGTGGCAGGCCAGTACCGCGGCGATTTCAGGATTCCGTCCGATGCCAGAAGTAAGCTCAGCGTGCGATACATGGTCAGTGCAATTGACGGTTCCGAAGTCACTGCCACCGCAAAAGGCGTTGTCACGGTTGAACCAGCGGAGAGTTTTAGGGTCGGATACGTCGTGCTAACGAGCCGAAAAAAAGATATTGACGCTCGGCCGTACGGCGTCGTTGAATCAGCGCCCGATAGCGATGATTGGCTGGCGTATCCACCCGCGCGCACTCCGTTCGAAGTAACCGCAAGCGAGGGCGCTTATTACCGGGTGGCGCTCGGAACAAAGCAGCAGGGTTGGATACTCAAGAAGTCCATTGCGCTTGCGCCGCCCGGCACGCCTCGTCCACACGCGGTCGTACAGAGCGTCACTATAGCCGACAGTACTCGCGATGCAGCTGTGAGCGTTGGGCTAACAAGACAAGTTCCTTTTTCGGTTAGCGAATCGGTTGCAGGCCCAAGTCTAGGCGTGAGAATTTACGGAGCATCTACGCCAAG
>JBPYDX010000201.1:0-6188 GCA_051986115.1 Candidatus Eremiobacteraceae bacterium | reverse complement strand
TTGCACTGTCAGAAAAAATGTGCGCTCTGAGCGAGGCCATGGATGAGCCAAGCCCTACGCGTTGATCTCAATGCTGATGTGGGCGAAGCGTTTGGTGCGCGGCGCATCGGCGATGACGAGCCTATTTTCCGTTACGTCACCTCGGCGAATGTGGCATGCGGCTTTCACGCGGGCGACCACAACGTCATCGCGGCAACGATTAAAGCTGCGGCTGCCCGCAACGTCGCAGTTGGCGCTCATCCTTCTTATCCGGATAGCACGGGGTTTGGACGACAGACTATCGATATGGCACCGGACGAGCTGCGTCAGGCCGTGCTGTACCAAATCGGCGCGGTTGACGCGCTTGCCCGATCGCTCGGCGTAAAGCTCGTGCACGTCAAGCCGCATGGCGCGTTATATAATGATGCTGCGAAAAACCCAGCACTGGCCGCCGCTATTGCCGACGCTGTCGTCAGTTTTGATAAGAACTTGATCTTAGTTGGTCTGGCCGGCTCGCAATCCCTGACGGCGGGGAAATCTGCGGGCTTGCGCGTGGCAGCAGAAGCATTTTGCGACCGAGCCTACGAGACCAACGGCTCCTTGCGTCCGCGCACCAGCCCCGGCGCACTCATTGAAGATCCGCAACAAGCGGCTTGCCAAGCGAAGGAAATTGTGGTCAACGGTCGAGTTGCGGCATCGAGCGGTCAATGGGTGCCCGTGCAAGCCCAAACGCTGTGCATTCATGGCGACACGCCCAACGCAACCGAATTTGCCTCGGCGATTCGTAGAGCACTTACTGATGCGAGCGTTACGATTGAGCCGATGCAGTCAATCGTGGGAGCACGATGAACGTACCAGTCGCAATTGAAGCCATCGTTGCATCCATCCCCGACCAGCCGCAGTTTCGCGATGTCGAAATTCTCAAGACAGCGGTACGCAAAGAGCACGGAACATTTTATGTTTCTCTTTCAATCGATCGCAGCGGCGGGGCCGACTCAAATCTTTGTGAAGCAGTTTCGCGTTTTGTGGAGCGGCGTATCGAACAGCTACCGCCGCCAGTTCCGCTCTTTGCACTCGAGGTTGCATCTGCTGGCGTCGCGCGCCCGCTCTTGCGTCCAGAACATTACCGACGTTTTGCCGGACGAGAGATCAATGTGATTACCACGCTGCGCATCAAAAATCGCACTGAATTTACCGGCACCATCGCAAGCGCCGATGAGACTGCGGTCATCGTCAACGACAAATACGTTGGCCCGACGCCGTTGCCGTATATGGCCATAAAGCGCGCCAACCTCGTCTACGACCCTCGCGAGGACCTCAAACGCAAGGCCTAGCGAAAAAGTCGAGGCCCTACCCCTTGCGCCGCATGCCTCCGCCTGCTAAAATACAGATGATATCCTGTAAAGGAGTGGCTGGTCCACTCCTTTTGCAATCTTAGACGGATGGAACGAACGCACGATGGCGCCACGCAAGACGCTCAAGAAAACTGCTACCAACGGCTCGACCGCAGTCGCGCCGGCAAAGCCTAACCCAGAACTGATCGAAGCACTCAAAGAACTTGAGCGCGATCGCAACCTGCCCGCCGAAACGCTCATCGAGGCGCTCGAGGCCGCGCTTGTCTCTGCCTACAAACGCAACTTCGTGCGCGAAGCTGAAGCGGTAGGTAATCCGATCGTGTTGATTGACCGCAATGACGGTTCGTATCGCGTTTTTTCACGCCGCACTGTCGTGGAGACGGTGACCGATCCGACACTTGAAATCAGTTCCGCTGAAGCCGGCGCCAAATTCAAAATTGGTGACAATTTTGATACCGAAGTAACGCCCAAAGAATTTGGGCGCATTGCCGCGCAAACCGCCAAGCAAGTTATCGTGCAGCGCATTCGGGAAGCCGAACGTGATATGGTGTTCGACGAGTTCAACGAGAAGCTCGATAGGCTTGTCACCGGCACGGTGCAACGCTATGAACAGCGCAACATGTTTATCGACCTCGACAAGGCAGAAGCCATCTTGCCGCTTGCCGAGCAAGTGCCGCATGAATCGTTCCGCATAGGCTCGCGCATTCGCGTCTACGTGATGGAAGTGCGAAAGACCAACAAGGGACCGCAGGTTATCCTATCCCGCAGTCATCCGAACTTGGTTCGCCGCCTCTTCGAACAGGAAATTCCAGAGGTCGACCAGGGCCTGGTGGAAATTAAAGATGTCGCGCGCGAAGCAGGCTCGCGATCCAAAGTTTCCGTGTGGACTGATGAGGAAGACATCGATGCTGTCGGTGCGTGCCTTGGGCCGCGCAGCTCGCGGGTGAACAATATCACCGAGGAGCTCCACGGTGAGAAGATCGATGTCATTCAGTGGGCGGCAGATCCAGCCACCTATGTGGCCAATGCTCTGCAGCCCGCCAAGGTCGTCGCCGTGCACCTTAACGAGCGCGAACATTTAGCGGAGGCTGTCGTCCCCGAGCACCAACTCTCGCTCGCGATCGGCAAGGAAGGACAAAACGTTCGGTTGGCAGCGAAGCTGACCAGCTGGCGCATCGACATTCACAGCGAAGAACAATGGGCCGAGCTCGTCCAACAACGCGCTGAGGAAGAAAAAGAGCACGAGCAAGTTGCCGCCATGGCCGAAATTGTGGCAGAACAGACCGGCGTTGAGCTTACCCCCGAGATGCTGGCTGAAGATGAGGACCTTATTCGCAGGTTGCAAGAGTTGCAGCGTGGCGCGGGTGAGGGAGACGGGGAAGTCGAGGAGACCCAAAGCGAATCGTAAAACGCCACATACCGATTCGGCAGTGCGTCGCCTGCAGGAATCGGGCAGAAAAACACGCGCTCAAGCGCTTCGTCCAGGCGGCGGGCACTTGGAAGGCGGACCCCGACTCGCGAGCAGCCGGCCGCGGCGCCTACCTGTGTTCGCCGGAGTGCGCTGCAGCGCTGAAGAAGAACAAACGCTATCGGACGCTGTGCGTCGTGGCTGCCGCAGCCTTCGAGCAGTATATTTAATGAAGCAACGGAAACCCTAAGGAGACAATGGCAACAACCGTACGAGTACATGAGCTCGCAAAAGAGCTCAATCTCTCAAGCAAAGACACGATCGCGTTGCTGAGCAAAGTCGGCATCAGTGCTTCTACGCACATGAGCATCATCGATCAGCATCGTGCGCAGATCGTCAAAGGCGTTTTGCTCGGCAACCTAGCCAAAGCTGCTAAGACGCACAAGCCGGTCCCCAAAGCAACCGGGGGCAACGGTGCGGCATCTGCGCCCGCCGTCGAAAAGCCCAAGGAGGCTCCGAAACCGAGCACTCCCCAAGTTGCCGCTCCGGTAACGCCACCTGCGCCACCGCGGCCGAGTGCGCCGGTTGAGCCGCAGCTAAAACCTGTCCCCGCAAGTCCACCAAGGCCTGTGCGACCGGCGGCGCCTCATAAAGTTGTTCCGGCCGCGTCCGCATCGCCATCGACGCCGGTTCCCTCTGCCCCGCGACCAGCTGTGCCGCCGCGCCAAGAGCGTCCACCGGCGCGCCCGTTTATAGCACAACCGCGAGCCCAAGGCGGGCCCGGGTCGACTACCCTGCGTCCTGTGCAGCGTCGCGACGGTCCGTTAGGCCGGCCCATGCCGGGTCGCGGTCCGGCTGGCGCAGCGGCGACCGTGCCGCCGCCGGCGAGCGCCCCCGCACCATCGGCCACGCGCAAGCGTTCGCGTGACGTCTTGGAGCGCGACCGCAAGGAACGCGAGCATGAGGATCTGCTCAAAAAGACGCAGCCGCGTCATAAGGCTGCTTCGGTTGCTGCGTCAACGGCAGAACCGGCGGTTCTCAAAGATTTAGAAATTCCCGATCTCATCACCGTGCAGCAGCTCGCCGCGGCGATGGAAATCGGCGTTGGCCAAGTGATTGCGCAGCTTATCAAGATGGGCACGATGGCGACCATCAATCAGCACATTCCGCCCGACGTCGCCTCGCAAGTCGCTCGTCGCTTTGGATTCAATACGATCGTCAAGGAAGCAGGCGAAGAAGCTGCGGAGATCGTCGTCGATAGCGACCCGGCGGGTTCGCTCACGCCGCGGCCGCCCGTTGTTACTGTGCTCGGCCACGTCGATCACGGCAAGACGTCTTTGCTCGACGCCATTCGCTCTACCAAGGTTGCCGCAGGCGAAGCCGGTGGTATCACGCAGCGCATCGGTGCATATACGGTTGAGTACGGCGATCGCAAAGTAACATTTATTGATACGCCCGGTCACGAAGCGTTCACCGAGATGCGCGCGCGTGGCGCCAAGGTTACAGACGTTGCGATTTTGGTGGTGGCAGCGGACGATGGTGTCATGCCTCAGACGATTGAAGCTATGAACCACGCTCGCGCAGCCGGCGTGCCGATCGTCGTTGCGGTCAATAAGGTTGATAAACCAAACGCGAATGTCGATCGTGTCAAGCAGCAACTATCAGATCTCGGTTTGACCCCAGAAGACTGGGGTGGACAGACGCAATTCATTCCGGTGTCTGCAAAGCAAAAGACCGGGATCGACGAGCTGCTCGAAATGGTCTTGCTCAATGCCGACCTTGCCGAACTCAAAGCAAATAAGAACCGGCGGGCTCAAGGCGTTATCATTGAAGCCCAGCTGGATCGTTCGCGCGGTCCCATTGCAACCGTGCTCGTCAAAAACGGAACGCTGCGCGTGGGTGACGTCGTTGTCGTCGGCGCTGCTTGGGGGCGCGTCCGTGCGTTGTTTGACGACAAGCTCAAGGCTATCAAGCGCGCAGGCCCGTCGATCCCCGCCGAGATCATGGGTCTTTCGGACGTGCCGGCAGCCGGTGACATTTTAGAAGTCGTTTCCGACGAGCGTGATGCCCGTGAGCTTGCTGCCAAGCGCAGCCAGCGCAAGCGCGAGCTACGCATGGCCACTACCAAGCGTATGGTCACACTGGATGGTTTTCTTGCGCAAGCCAAAGAGGGCGGCCAGCGCGACCTCAACCTCATTATCAAGGCGGATGCGCAAGGTTCTGCTGAGGCCTTGCGTTCGCAGCTCGATGCATTGGCGAATGAAGAAGTGCGCACGCGGGTCATCCACACCGGCGTCGGTGGCATTAACGAATCCGACGTTATGTTGGCAAGCGCGTCGAATGCGATCATCATTGGCTTCAATATCCGGCCAGATGCGACGATCATGCGCAAGGCCGAAACCGAAGGCGTCGATATTCGACTCTATGACGTCATTTACAATGTGATCGATGAAGTCAAAGCTGCTATGGCCGGCATGCTCAAGCCGCAAGAGCGCGAGATTGTGCTCGGTCAAGCAGAAGTGCGCCAAATCTTTAAGGTCAGCAAAGTTGGTACCATCGCTGGTTGTTATGTTAGAAGTGGCAAGATCGTGCGCGATGCCAAAATCCGGTTGCTGCGCGATAGCGTGCAGGTCTATGAAGGCAAGCTCGCATCGCTCAAGCGCTTTAAGGACGACGTCCGTGAAGTGCAAGAAGGGTACGAGTGCGGTATGGCGATTGAAAACTTCAACGATATTAAAGAAGGCGATATTATCGAAGCCTACACTATGGAGCAAGTCGCTCCGGCCAACGCCTAACTAGAAAGTTGTACGCCACGAGTTTTCGGCTCGTTCATTAAACTATGGACCGCGACGTCGTCGATCAGGCACACGAAATTTATTTTAACGTCATCGTTGCGCATGGTGATGGCGATGAACCGTGGACGCCAGAACAGCGTTCGGAGCTTCGTCGCGCTCTGAGCTTACTTGAGCCCGTTGAGTCCGCAGGCGAACTTGGACCCGAAGGCATTCAGTTGATGGCATCGTTGTGCTTGGAACTAGGCAATGACGAGCGCGAAGAGCATTTACTGCGAAGCGGCGTCGAGACATTTCCTGGCGCAGCCGGTTTGCATGCCGACCTTGGAGCGGCCTACGCCAATTTGAGTCAATGGTCTGCTGCTATATCGCATCTCTCAGCCGCTGTCGTGCTCGGCGCCGACGATCCGGATGAGAGGTGGGCCATGACTGCCTCGCAGTTAGTCGACGCACTCGTCGAAAGCGGCGAAGAAGAGCGTGCCAATGTGGTGCGTGAGTGGGCGAAGTCGCAAGTAAAAGATGACGCTGCTCGCCAGTGGCTCGAAGAAGAAAGCGACGAAGGCGACGACGCTCAGTGACCCCTTGACGTCGAACGCTTGTGTGGTGATAGATATGCCGGAATCAGCCGAAGGCAAAAGCCAGCGGCTTGCACGC
>JBPYDX010000200.1:0-5168 GCA_051986115.1 Candidatus Eremiobacteraceae bacterium | reverse complement strand
GCGGGTCGCTGGGTAATTGCGCCACCACCGTGGCCCGCCCTGCGAGCGCCTGCTAAATCTTAAGGTGGTTTTGGTGAGAGCGACCGCGAACGCTCCGGCCTGACACGATAGGGAGCTCGCGCAATGTTCTTTTGGGACCCAAACTATCTGCTCTTCGCTTTGCCGGGTCTATTGCTTGCACTGTGGGCGCAAAGCGCGGTTCGCGGAACATTTGCTCGTTTTGCTCGGGTCCCCACCTCGAGTGGGATAACCGGCGCGCAAGTCGCGCAGTTGTTTATGGAGCGTACTGGGCTGAGCTTCGGCGTCAATCACATTTCTGGAATGCTCACCGACTTTTATAACCCTGGCAACAAGACGCTTAATTTATCGCAAAGTTCTGTACAAAATTCAATTGCCTCGGTAGCAGTTGTCGCACACGAATTTGGCCACGCCATGCAAGATGCTCAGAATTATGTGCCGCTTAAGTTGCGAGGCGCGATCGTGCCGGCAGTGACGCTTGGCGCATGGGTTGGCCCGTTGCTCTTTATCGCCGGCATGTTCTTGCAAAGCTACAGTCTCGCATGGGCAGGGGTGTTTGCCTTTGCTGCCACAACAGTTTTCGCGATCATCACGTTGCCCGTCGAACTCAACGCAAGTTCGAGGGCGATTGAGCTTCTGGCATCGAATCGCGTCCTGATCGGTGACGAGCTGGTGGGAGCGCGCAAAGTTCTCAACGCCGCTGCATTCACCTATGTCGCGGCAGTTGCACAATCGCTCATGACACTTTTGTATTTCTTGAGTATCATGGGGCGCCGGCGAAGCTAAGGGAGGTTCGAATGGTTCAGCTCTTGACCCGCAATTGGTGGACGTTTATCCTTCGCGGTGTTATCGCCATTATTTTCGGTATCGTTGCATTCATCTGGCCCACCATTACCGCTCTCGCCCTTGTCTATCTGTTTGCGATCTTTGCATTCGTTGAAGGCATCTGGGGATTTGTCGGTGCGTTTTCGTACGGCTTAACAGGCGGTCAGCGCTTTCTTATGCTCCTGATGGGACTACTTGGACTCGCGGTTGGCGTGCTCGCAGTCATTTATCCCGGAATCACTGCACTGTCAATCGTCATCCTTGTCGCGTGGTGGGCGATTATCACCGGCATTATGCAGCTCGTGGTGGCTGTCGAAATGCGCAAGGTCATCCAGAATGATTGGCTGCTTGTGCTCAGCGGTCTGTTATCGATCGCCTTTGGTATCTTGCTGCTGTGGCGCCCGTACGCTGGCGTTCTTACGCTGACGTGGCTATTCGGATTTTACGCGATCATCTTTGGGATCTTCATGCTTAGCGTGGGCTTCCGCGTGAAGTCATTGGGGTCTGCGTTAGCCTAAGTAAACTTGCTCCCGTGCGTGACCTGTGAGGCACAGCGCGCCTCACAGGGTCTAGAAGACTGGCTGAGGAAGCTCGCCCGAGCACCATGGATGTGAAAAACGGCGTTGTACGGTCGCAGCTTGAAGCGACCTTGCCGCGCGATTTCTATCTCTCTGAGGCTGTTTTCCAGCGAGAAAAGGAAGCTATTTTTCTGCGCGAGTGGTTTTGCGCAGGCCGCGACGAGCAGCTTCCGCGACCAGGCGACTACCTCGTGCTGGATGTCGCGGGCGAAGATGTTCTGGTCGTTCGCACCAAAGCCGGAGAGCTGAGCGCCCATTATAACGTCTGCCGCCATCGAGGCTGCCGCCTCGTCTTTCACGATCGCAGCGAACCAAGTGCGCACAGTGCAACTGGGCCGCTGGGCACATTTAGCGGCGCGATCCGCTGCCCATACCACGCCTGGACGTATTCGCTGGATGGCATCCTGCGCACGGCACCGTATCTTAATGAAGAAACCAGCTTTTTTAAGGAAGAGTTTTCCCTCTACCCGGTCGGCGTCGCCTCATGGGGCGGCTTCTTCTTCCTCAACTTAAGTCCCGATGTCGCTGCTTCAAGGGGTTATGACCTGCTTCGACAGCTAGGCCCGATCCCCGAACGCGTGCGACGTTATCCACTGGCAGATCTACGTACTGCGAAGCGGATCGTCTATGAGGTAGCGGCAAACTGGAAAGTCCTTTTAGAAAATTACAACGAGTGTTACCACTGCGCAGGCGTTCATCCCGAGCTGTGCGACATCGTCCCCGCCTTTCGAAAGCAGGGCGGCAATGATTTAGATTGGGATCGCGGCATACCGCACAAAGATGGAGCATTCACGTTCACCTTTAGCGGCACGACCTCGCGCGCTCCCTTCCCTGGCCTGGACGAAGATGAGAAAACCCGTCATAAGGGTGAGCTCATCTATCCGAACTTCCTGCTCAGCTTAGCGGCCGATCACGCTGCCGCGTTTACGCTGTGGCCTCGCGGGCCCGAGCACACCACCATCGTTTGCGATTTTCTCTTTCATCCAAGCGAGATGGCCAGAGATGATTTTGACCCTTCGGATGCGGTTGAGTTTTGGGATGTGGTCAACCACCAAGATTGGAGGATTTGCGAAGGCGTGCAGTTGGGCATGCGCTCGCGAGTCTTTAAATTCGGTTATTATGCGCCGATGGAAAGTCTGAGCCTGGATATCCGCAATTACATCCGCGAACACTTAGGGCCGGTCGGGTAGCGAGGGCAGCGGTCGAGCAGATTCGAGCGCTTTTGTGAGGACGTCGCATGCGTACGGACTACGAGTATATCGTTTTGGGCCTCGGTGGAATCGGCAGCGCTGCCGCGTATTGGCTGTCGCGTCGTTTTGGCGACAGTGTCCTCGGCTTGGAGCAATTTGAACTCGGTCACTCGCGCGGCGAATCGCAGGATCACTCACGGATTATCAGACTTTCCTATCACCGGCCGGATTACGTTGAATTCGCAAAGCGTGCGTATGCGGCGTGGAGCGAAGTGGAAACTGACGCCGGCGAACAGCTGGTGTTACGCACCGGTGGCTTGGATTTTGGTCCGCACGAAAGCGCGATTCCATTGCAAGGCTACATGGACAGCATGAAGGCGTGCAACGTTGCCTTTGAACATCTTGATGCCGGCGAAATCATGCGGCGGTGGCCACAGTTTCGCGTCGACGACGCCATTCACGGAGTATTTCAAGCTCAAAGCGGCATTGCGATGGCGGCGCGGGCCAACGCGGCGCACCAACGCATGGCACGCGAGCACGGAGCAAGGCTGCTAGAACGCGCCGGGGTTACCTACGTTCGACCCATAGACGGCGAGCTTGAGGTGCTGGCCGGCGAAACACCATATCGTTGCAGCAAACTCGTCATTGCCGCGGGTCCCTGGTCAAACGAGGCGCTATCGTACTTCGGCATGCGTTTACCGTTGGAAGTTACCAAAGAACAAGTTACGTACTTTGCGTCACCAGATATAGAAGCGTTCAAGCCGGGGCGCTTTCCCGTGTGGATCTGGATGGATGATCCAAGCTTTTATGGTACGCCGGTGTTCGGAGAGGCCGGGCCCAAAGTCGCGCAGGACGCCGGTGGCAATCCGGTCGATCCCGATACGCGAAGTTTCGAGGTTGACGAAGAAAATTTTGGACGCGTTAAAGCCTTTGTCGAGCGTTACATCCCATCGGCACTTGGCCCGGTCATTTATACGAAGACCTGCTTGTATACGTTGCCTCCGGATCGCGATTTCATCATCGACTCGCTTGCCGGTCATCGTAATGTGGTCGTTGCCATTGGCGCAGGTCATGCGTTTAAGTTTGCTTCAGTCATTGGTAAAACACTGTGCGAGTTAGCGGCAGATGGAACCACACAAGCGGATATCGCAGGATTTTCTTTGAGCCGGCCGATCTTGCGTGAAGCCAATCCGGCTAAATCGTACATGGTTTAATGACTGAGCCTACCTTACGTCGCAGCCTTGGTCTCCTGGATGTCACGTTGTTCTTCGTCGTGGCGGCATCCAATCTACAGTGGGTTGCAGCTGCCGCTGCGAGCGGGCCGAGCTCACTCGTCGTTTGGGTTTTGGGCTGCGCCTGCATGTTCGTGCCCTTGGCTGTCGTGGTGGTGTTCTTATCATCGCGCCACCCCGACGAGGGCGGACTTTACATTTGGAGTAAGCGCGCGTTTGGACCATTTGCCGGGTTCATCACCGGCTGGACATACTGGACGTCAAATCTGCCTTACTTTCCGGCGCTGCTCTACTTCATGGCAGGCAATTTACTTTTCGTTCACGGCGGCGTCTCAAGCGCGCTCTCGGGTTCTCCGGCATACTTTATCACTGTTTCGCTTGCGGGTTTAGGTTTAGCTACGTTGCTGAACGTGCTGGGCTTCGATATTGAGAAGTGGTTGAACAACGTCGGTGCGGCCAGCCGTTGGGCGGTTACGCTGGCGCTGATTACGCTTGGCGTGCTGGCTTGGCGTCGTTTCGGTCCGGCAACCCCAGTCAACCCTGCTACACTACACCCAGGGCTCGGTGTAACCGATCTCGTTTTTTGGTCGACAATCGCCTTTGCCTGGACAGGACCCGAAGCAATTTCGTTTATCGCGGGCGAGGTCAAAAATCCACGGCGGACCATTGCCCGCGCGCTTGCGCTCGCCGCCCCCGTCATAGCGCTTATCTACATTGGCGGAACGGCGGCCATATTCGGCATCCTGCAGCCCGCCCAAACTAATGCCTTGTACGGCGTTATGCAGTCGATCGGAACCGTCGCTGCACGTTTTGGCTGGAGCTATATAACGCCGGTTGCAGCGATACTCGTGATGATCAGTTGCCTAGCGAGCGCTGGCGCCTGGCTGGGCGCCGTAGCGCGACTTCCCTTCGTCGCCGGTATCGACCAGTATCTGCCTAAGGGATTTGGTCGCATGCATCCGCGCTGGGGCTCACCAGTTGCAGCATTGTGCACGCAGGCTGTAATCGCCGCGTGTTTTATCTTCTTGGGCCAAGGTGGCACTTCAGTTCGAGGTGCGTACGATGTGTTGGTGAGCACGACGGTCATCAGCACGCTCATTCCGTTTCTCTTGCTCTTCGCATCCGCGTTTCCGCTGAGCGCTGGACCCAGCAAGCCTGAGGACGCGTGGCCGATCGGCGGACGTTTCGGTGTCCTACTCGCAGGCGCGGTCGGCTTTGTGACGACCATGTTTGCAGTTGTGCTCGCACTCGTACCGCCGGTTAACGAACCCAACAAAGCGCTTGCAATCGCGAAGATTTTGGGGTTGACCGCGCTCATGGTCGGC
>JBPYDX010000199.1:0-17984 GCA_051986115.1 Candidatus Eremiobacteraceae bacterium | reverse complement strand
CTGACCGTTGGCATCGAGAAAGCGAGCGCCGAGCGCGGAGAGCGCGCCGGTTCCGGCATCGTTGGTAGCGCTTCCGCCAATGGCTAAAATGATTCGCTTCATGCCCGCGTCGATGGCCGCGGCGATGAGTTGCCCCGTGCCAAACGTGCTCGCCGTGAGAGGGTCGTTGCGACCGGGCGCAACCAGTGCGAGGCCGCTTGCCTGTGCAAGTTCGATAATCGCAAGCTTTGCAGAGTCGACGAGCCCATAGTGTGCTTGAACGGGTCGTCCGTCAGGCCCGCTGACTGTAAGTGATTCGAGCCTACCGCCCAGCGACTGTACGATGGTTGCGGCCGTGCCGTCGCCTCCGTCTGCAACCGGTACGAGCTCCAGCGCCGCATGCGGTATCGCGGCTTTGAGCCCACGCTGCATTGCTTGAGCTGCAGCCGCTGCCGAGAGGCTTCCTTTGAATTTGTCGGGGGCGATGACGATACGAGTCGCCATCAGCGGCTATGCGCTGGGGCTTGAAAGAACTTTGGGGTTCAGTGTGTTGGGCGGTTGTCCACCTGAGAAAAATGTGATGACATTGTTCGCCGCCATCTCAGCCATTTTGCTGCGCGTTGCAATACTTGCGCTGCCGACATGCGGCAGCAACACGACATTTGAAAGCTCCACGAGGCCTGGCGCCATTTTGGGCTCATGCTCGTAAACGTCAAGACCGGCGCCGGCAATAGTGCCATCGCGCAACGCTTGCACCAACGCGGCTTCATCGATGACTGGACCCCGCGACGTATTGATAAGTATCGCCGTCTTCTTCATCTTCTGCAACGTGGCTGCATTGATAAGGTGATGCGTCTGCGGCAGCAACGGCACGTGGAGACTAATGAAATCGCTTTCGTGCAACAATTCATCCTGCGAAACGAAGGTTGCCTGCAGTTCTTTCTCAACGTTCGGGTCGACGCGCACTGCGTCGTGATAAGAAACCTTCATATCAAATCCGCGTGCTCGGCGGGCAACGCCGCGGCCAATGCGGCCAAATCCAATAATTCCTAGCTTAGCGTGATGAACGTCGTGCCCGAGCAGCTGCATGATGCCCCAGCCGGTCCATGTTTGCGAGCGCATCAGACGGTCGCCCTCGACCAGACGGCGCGCAGTCGCCATGAGCAAAGCAAAAGCCAGATCAGCGGTCGTATCGTCCAAAACCCCTGGAGTGTTCGTCGCCACAACGCCAGCGGCACTAGCCGCATCAACGTCAAGGTTGTCAAAGCCGACCGCCACGTTCGCAACTATTTTTATGGTTGGAACAGCTGCAAAAAACTCACCATCGACTTTTTCCGTCAATAAGCACACGAGAGCGTCTTTTCCAGCACAACCTTCGACCAGTTCCGCCCGTGTTGGGGCTCGATCGTGTGGCCAGACACTAACGTCGCAATGCGCGCGTAACAAGTCTAAACCGGCTTGGGGAATCTGCCGGCTAACGAAGACCGCTGGCTTGCTCAAGATTAGCCGAGCGACGCCGCTTTTGGTCTGCCGCTGTAACCCATTTTTGCTGAGATCTCTTGTGCAGCTTGCATGACGCCTTTGATCAAGCGATCCTTTTGCACAGTTTGCTGTCCGATCCGCGGCACCGAAACAGAGATCGACCCGACTGGGCGACCCGAATAATTGAAGAGTGCGGCGCCGACGCAGTACAGACCATCTTCAGACTCTTCATTGTCTTCCGCATAACCCTGCCGGCGAATCTTTTCAAGCTCGGCTCGCAATGCCTCGGGGTCGGTGATCGTGTTTTTCGTAAACCGCGTTAGCGGCTTGGCAGCAATGATACGATCGACTTCAGCGCGATCGAGTTGGGCAAGCAGGGCCTTACCGATGCCGCTGCTGTGCAGCGGGCGTCGACTGCCGATATCAGCATACATTCGTACCGAGCGCCGCCCATCGATCTTATCGATAATGACAAGGTCAGTGTCATCCTGCACGCCGAGAAAAGCAGTCTCTCCTAAGTTATTCACCAATTGTTCGAGATACGGTTTGGCCACGGCGTGTGCTTCCATCGAGCGCAAAATGCCGCAGCCAACTTCAAATGCTCGCATCCCAAGCGAATAACGCGCGTTATCAGGATTCCACTTTACGAATCCGCGAGCCCGAAGGGTTTGTAAAATGCGATGGACGCTGCTCTTAGAAAGTCCAATGGCCTGACCGAGTTCGCGAACACCGACTTCCTTGGTCTGCGTGCCAAGATATTCTAAAATAACCAGCGCGCGGTCAACAGAATTGACCTTCGACTCCCCGCGCGGCTTGGTTGGGGCGCTAACTTCGCTCGAACTGATCGCCACGGTCTCCTCCAATGACGTTACTACCCTTATACTGCTTGCGATTGCGCCGGACGTGAAGAAAAGTTGGCGCCATTAGGAAGTTGCGATTTTCCCGAATACGGGACGCAACGGGCTCCGGCTCCGGGACAAAGCCTTCCCGCCGCCAGTGGGTGGTTCCTGGTAGCGAAACGCCCTCTAACCGGGGGAGAGGACGAAATTGACGTTTTGCGTGGTCTGGCCAACCTGAACGATGACGTTATTGAGCGCAGGCGGCGTTTGGTAGCCTGAAGGTGGAGTAACCGAAACGTATGCGGTTGCGGTTTGAGGGCTCACGGGGACCGTATTTACGATGTATTTTCCATCTGGCCCACTCGTGCCGGTGGGGCCGTAATCGACTTGGACAATCGCGCCCGCGACCGGTTGACCGCGCGTTGACGTGATCGTGCCGGCGATGCTTCCGTAATTGCCCTGCGGTATGGCAGCGCTGTTACAGCCCGCTAACAACCCCGCGACTGCCACAACAGCCGCCGCGACTATCCAACGGTTCATGAGCACCGTGCTTTTCACAGGTGGCGTACCGTACTGCGAGCTTGCGTCATGCTCCTTGCTCGAACATGCGCCGGCGCACCCACAGCATAATAAACGCAGCAACGCCAACAATCAATGCGACCGCGATAACATCGATGATTCCTGACGCCGTTTGATAGGATCCACCGCAAAGCTGCGCAACCGCTTTGGTTAGCTGAAAATCCAGGCGCGCGATTGGGCTCGAATTTTCACCCATAAGCGCACGCGTTTGCGCTGCAACCATTTTTGGATCCCATGCTAGCTGTTCGACCACGGCATTTAGCCTGCCACCAGGGGATACCAAAAGCAAGCGAGCGTTATGAATGAAATCGCCGTGGCCGCCGTCGATGACGCCTTCACCGGCGGCGCGCACGAAATTATCAACTGCATGCGGGTCGCCAGTTACAATGTGCCAGCGTGTTCCCTTAACGCCATGCTTGGCGGCGTATTCGGCCAGAACCGCAGGCCTATCGTGCGTCGGGTCGATGGTTACTTCGAGTAGCTCATATGCACCGGATCCGAGCGCATGATTGAGTTGTGCGAACTTCTGGGTGATGATCGGGCAAGCATCGGTGCAGCGAGTATAGATAAAGCCGATCACGACGGTCTCGCCACGCAAAGACGCAAGTGTAAACTCGTGTCCTCTCTCATCAACGAGTGCAAGCTGAGGCAGAGGTTGACCAACCTCAAGCGGCTGCACGACCTGATCGAAAGGATTAACTACCCCCGCATTTGCGGCTGAAGCGCCAAACACGGCTGTAGCAAGGCCTACAGTGACGAGGGTGGCCAGACGACGCAGAATGCGATGGCGGGTGGCCATGGGGTTATGCATCGAAAAATGCCTCAATGTCGGATATTTCGGTTCCACACCGCTCACTAACTGCCGAGCAGCGTAGGCGCCTCTTGGCCATGCGCCGATGGACCCCGGACGAGCGCAAGGTTGTAGCGCGGGGGGTGTTTGGGCGTCTTGCGATCGCGATTGAGCCGGCAATTATTTCGCTTCTCTTTGGGTTTTTTACGATCGCCCTGTTACGCATGGCTGGTGACGGCACCGAAGAACATGCGGGCTTGCAGCTACTCGCGCCGATCTTCGGGCTCGGCGCTATTACTTTCGCTCTTTACGCCGTCTATATGCTGCGCGCACCATTTCGTGCATTGCGCGAAACGTATCAGCCAATCTTTGTCGTCGACGGCTATCTGCGGACTCGCCCGCGCGACGATTTCTCGGTCCGAGGCTTCAACGGCTATATCGCCGTGCTGCTGCCCGACCGCCGCGTCGCCTGCGAATGGCCTACCTCGGGCGATGGCGATCAGCCGCTGCGCGAATCTCCTGCGCTGCTCGAATTTAGCGAGCACGGAGGCATTCACTCAATCGACGGGCGCGCGACGGGTGTGCTCCCGTTGGACTTTCGCAATATCGGCGTCGGAACGAATCGACCGCCGCACTAGCTCTACGGGTAGTGGCCGGAGAGGATCGCCTTGATGGTGTCTTGGGCCGGCCAGACGTGGAACTCGCCGGCGAAATGGATTGACAAGTATCCCATCGCAAAGATTACCACGATGCCGATCCCAAACAAGTAGCGAACGACCGGCGGCATCCCGCGACTTTGCGGGATCTCATATTGTGATTTTTCGTAGCCCGTCGCCATCGCTAGACTCTCCCCCACACCCCGACCGCTACAAGAGCAGCAAATACGCAGCCGATGGTGAGCAAGACCATCATGATTTTCGTAACGTTATCCTCAAGCGCTGTCTTCTTCCATTCATCGCGCAACGCGATGAGGGCTGCAATTCCCACCACCACCGAACCGATGAGGGCGATGATCCGCAGGGTACCGGGTATTTGCTCGAGCATGGTCTCCGCCTTAATAGATGTAGAACAAGAAGAACAGTGCTACCCAGATGACGTCAACGAAGTGCCAGTAGAGCGTCGCGGCGGTGAGCCCAAACGAACGCTGCGGCGTATAAGTGCCGCGTAACGTTTGAATCATGACGGTAATGAGGAAAATCACGCCAATGAAGACGTGAAAACCGTGCATTCCCGTCAGCGTGAAAAACGACGCCCCAAACGTGCTTCCAGCCCAAGTGTCATGCAGGTGAGTATATTCGTACGCCTGCCCACCCAAGAACAGCGATCCTAAAATGATGGTTGCGATGAGCAATCCGTAGAATTGACCTAGCCTGGATTTTTTGAAACCCTCCATGGCATAGTGCATGGTGGCGCCGCTTCCAAAGAGCACGACCGAGTTGACAGCCGCTAAATACAGGTACGGCCGCTCGATGTGGATGCCGATGCCGTACGGCCACACAGGCGATGCACTGCGCAAATAGAGATACGAAAAGATAAAGTCGCCAAAGATGACACAGTCGCTGATGAGGAAGAACAAAAACCCCAACAGGCGTATGCTGCGAGTCTCTTGATACTCGGCGTCGCTGACGACGTGCGCCTGTGTTGCCATAGAGCTAATGCACCGGAACCGTCGCGTGGTCTTGGGTGATGTTTGCGTATGGTAGTGGTTTGCCGTAATCGTAAGGACCTGACAACACGATTGGAATCTCTTTGAAGTTGTAATAAGGGGCGGGCGATGGAATCATCCACTCGAGCGTGCGGCCGCCCCAGGGATTTGGGCCTGCCACCTCGCCGTGCTTAACGCTGCGCAGCGCATTATACGCAAACAGCAACATCGATGCGCCTAAGATGAACGCAGAAATCGACACGAACTCGTTTGTGCTCGTGTAAACTGGGTCGTACGTCGCAACGCGGCGCGGCATGCCTTCGAGCCCAATCCAGTGCATGGGTAAGAAGGTGGCATTAAACGCTAAGAACATCAGCCAGAAGTGCCATTTGCCAAGGCGTTCGTCGAGCAACCGGCCCGTCATCTTGGGCCACCAGTAATACATGCCCGCGAAAATGCCAAACACGCTTCCGCCGAATAGCACGTAGTGCAAATGTGCGACCACGAAGTAACTCGCGTGTTCGTGCATGTCGATCGGCACCGACGCGAGCAAGATTCCGGTGATACCGCCGAACGTAAATGTCGAAAGGAACCCAAAGACAAACAGCAACGGGCTGTCCAGACGAAGCTTCCCGCCCCAGAGCGAGGCTACCCAACTGAACACTTTGATTCCAGTCGGCACTGCGATGAGCATGGTTAGAGCCATGAAGGCAAACTGTTCCCAATGCTGCAGCCCGCTCGTGAACATATGGTGCGCCCAAACCATGAACGACAGCAAGCCGATGGCAACCGATGAGTAGGCTATCGAGCGATAACCAAAAATCGGACGGCGAGAAAAAGTTGGGATGATTTCCGACACTAAGCCGAACGCCGGCAAGATCATGATATAGACGGCGGGATGTGAGTAGAACCAAAATACATGCTGCCAAAGGACTGGGGCTCCGCCCAGCGCCGGGTTATAAAACGGCACGCCGAAGGTGCGCTCGATGAACAATCCGGCGAGCGCAGCCGACAGGTTCGCAGTTGCAATCATCGAGAGAAACGCCGTCACGCCTGTCGCCCAAACGAATAACGGGGTGCGCGTCCATGTCATGCCAGGAGCGCGCATCTTGACGATCGTCACGAGGAAGTTAAGGCCCGTGATTGTGGCTGAGATCCCTATGAGGAAAATTGCCATGCACCACATGCTCGTGCCAAACGAGGTCTGCAGCGTGTATGGCGGGTATTCGGTCCAGCCGGCTTGCGGCGCGCCGAAGAGAAAGCTTGCAAAGAGCAATATGCCCGCGGGCGGGAACAGCCAGAAGCTGATCATGTTCAGCCAGGGAAAGGCGACGTCGCGTGCACCGATCTGTAACGGCATAACGAGGTTGCCAAAACCGCCGGTCAGCAGTGGAATGATGACAAGCCACACCATCGCCGAACCGTGAACGCTGTACGCCTCATTGTACGTCGTAACGCTCAAAACATGATTATTCGGCCCGAAGAGCTGCGCGCGCATGAGTTCGGCGAGCAAGCCAGCTAAGACAAAGAAGAGACCGCCTGTGAGGAAGTATTGCACCGCGATCACTTTGTGATCGAGACTGAATACGTATTTCTTGATAAACGTATCCGGCGGCGGATGAATATGACTTGCTGGGTGCTCTACGCTAGTAACTGACATATACTTGCTCCGTCGTTTTCATTTATGTAGCGTTTGCAAGTAAGCAACAAGGTTGGCGATATCTTTTGCGGTTAAACCGTTTGCTTGCATGTTGGGCATGGTGCCGTAGCTGCCTTGCGCGCCATGCTGGAGAATGTCGGCAACGTTATTTGGCGTTGCCGGTTTGCCGGTGACGAGATCGGGATGTTGGGGATCGTTGAACAGATCAGCCAAACCTGGCCCGACTTTGCGTTGTGCGAATGGAGCGGCGTTGTGGCACACGATGCATTTAGCATTAAAAAGTGTCTGGCCGGCGCCTGCATCGCCTCCGCTTAAACTCAGCGGACGAACGCCTGCTGCCTCTGCCACGCTTGCTCTTTGCTGATCAGCATACCATTTGTCGAAGTCTGCCTTTGACTGTACTATTACCTTTCCCCACATGTGCGAGTGACCGAGTCCACAAAACTCACTGCAGACAATTCGAAACGTACCGATCTGCGTGGGCGTGACATGGATGGGCACAACCATCCCTGGGATCATGTCTTGTTTTATGCGGAACTCCGGCACCCAAAACGAGTGAAGCACGGCTGCGTTTTGGACATCTTGCGTCGCCTCGGATGATGTAATGTCCAGCGTTACCGGCACACCCACTTCGAGGTGCATTTCGTTCATGACGGAATCTTTGAGGCCGGGATAGCGAAACTCAAAGTACCACTTGTGCCCTATAGCTTCCAAGGTTACCGCGCTTGCGACCGCCTGTCCGGTCGGATAGTACAGCGGAATCACAATGTAGCTGAGCACCGCGAGAACGATCATCAAAATGGTGGGGATGATGGTCCACGTCAACTCGAGGCCAGTATGATCGTGGATTTGGGACCCCACGGCATCCATGGCTTCCTCGCGGCGATGGCGATAACGAATCGCAAAATAGATGATGAAACCGTTGACATAGACGATGATCGGCATGCTAAAGAACATGCAGAACTTGAACAGCCGATCGATGTCAACGCTAACACCTGAAGCGGCCGGAAGGTAGTCCCCGATCGGGAAGACGACGACGACATACATGAGGACAGCGGTAATCACCGCCATCACGATGACGGCGCGCCAAAAGCCGGCGTCAAGAATCCGCGGTTTGTCGTGTTTCAACGCATTACCATTGAACTATTACGCTGCGCGACTTACACGCGCTCTGCGCGCCATCCTCGGTTGTACTGCGCATGACATGCGGTTAGTAGCAGCTGGCTTGCAGTCGCATAGCAAAATGCCGAAGGTGGGAATCGAACCCACATGAGGGGTGACCTCGCGCGATTTTGAGTCGCGTGCGTCTGCCAGTTCCGCCACTTCGGCAAGCCCTAGGCGCTTCTGTCGCGGCAATTGCGCGACCTTTGGTGCTGCAAGCGTACCGCGCCTTTATCCCGGTTCGGGCAACAACATGGCAAGCGGGATGCTGATGGCTGCCAATACGCACGCGAGGCCGAAATTGAAGCGAAAACTTATCGCTGCGGCGAGCCCAGTATAATGAAGAAACGCGCTCACGGCTGCCGGTGCGCTGATTGCGCCTGTGCTACTTAACATCGTCAGCAGACCGGTTGCTGCGCCGCTGCGCAGCGGATCCACATAGCGCAGCATGAGGGCGTTGGGAGGCGCACTCGCGACCCCAATACCGAATCCAATGATCGCAAAGGCGATCAACACCGCAGGTTCGCTTTGGAACCCGGCAAGGGCTAACTCACCGAGTGTAAGCGCCGCGAGGCCGCCAATCAAAAGTAAACGAGCGCTCATGCGTCGCGCCAGTCGGCTACCTACTCCCTGACCAGCACCGAGTGGCAGCGCTAGCGCAAGCAGTGCAATACCGGCTTGCGCTGCGCTTGCATGAAACTGCGTCATGTAGTAAGCGGCCGAGTACATGGTGACTGAAAAGATAGGGATGCCGGTCAGCACGGCGATGGTGTACAGTAATCGCGGCCCGTTTTGCGTGAACAGCGATGGCTCGAAAAACGCGTAGCGAGCCTGCTTCTCCCAAAGCGGCAGGACAACGAACGCCGCTACTGCCAAGCCGAGCCACAACGGTGCGAGCGTGGCAGAACCGTTTGCCGCCGTCATCAAACAAAACGCAATAGCGCTGATCAAAATAATTGCGCCCGTGTCAATGCCGATCTTCTGATGTGCTCCCTCGCGGTCTGCCGGTAGACGCAATGCGAGTAGCAGAGCACCGGCCGCAATTGGGAGATTGATCCAAAAGATGAGATGCCAAGGATACAGCGTCAGCTCGCGGCTTAAGACCGTTCCGGCCGCAAGTGCAGCTCCGAGCATCCGGCCTCCGTCGATCATCAATCCACCGATTACTGCACCAAGCGCTCCAGCGAGCGCGAACATTCCGTAGATGGCATAAAGCGCGCCGTTTTGGCGCTGCTGGGGAACTTGTTCACCTACAATAGCGATTGCTGCCGGTTGCAAGGCACCGGCCCCCAATGACTGTACGACGCGCCCAGCGATCAGCCACCCAAGCGAGGTTGAAAGAGCACAGACAACAGAGCCTACGGAAAAAACGATGAGCGCCGCGATAAAAACTCGCCGTCTGCCGCGTGCATCCGACATCTTGCCCGCGATCGGCTGTGCGATCAGCGAGCCCGTCGCGTAGATAGCCATGACCCAGCCAACCTGCGCAAGTGTCGCACCGAGCGAACTCGCGATGCTAACGAGCGACGGGGCAATGACCGTCATCTGGAGCGCTCGCAAGAACACCCCAAGCAATAACGGGGGCAAAACAACGGCAGGTTTGTAGGTCGGGCCTTCGGCCAGTTTATGCGCCGCCGCGGCCAAAGCGATCGATGACCATGGCGCTAAAGAGCAGAGCAAGGTACAGCATCGAGTACCGATACATTAGTCCTTCGCTCTTCTTGCTGCCGGTTTTTGAGACCCAAAGTGCACCCGCCAAAAATAGAGCGTCAAGCACAAGTGCAATTGCCAAGTAGGTAAAACCCATCAAATGCAATGGCACCATCGCGACGGTGAGTGCAACAAGCACCAACGAGTAGGCGACAATCTGGCGTTTCGTGACAGCCTCGCCACGAACAGCGGGCATCATGGGGAGCCCGACGCGCGCGTATTCGTCCTTCTTCATGAGCGCGAGGCTCCAAAAATGCGGCGGCGTCCAGACGAAGACAATGAGAAACAGCAGATACGCAGTGAGATCCAAGTGATGCGTGACGGCTGCCCAACCGACCAGCGGAGGGATAGAACCTGCCGCTCCGCCGACCACGATATTTTGCGGCGTCGTTCGTTTGAGCCACATTGTATAGATCACCACGTAGTACACGATTCCGGCGATGGACAGCACTGCCGCAAGCCAATTAACCGCCAAGAGCAAAATAACAAATGCGAGCACACCCAGGATAAGTCCAAAGTACAGGGCGTTGCGAGCCGGAATTCTTCCGCTTGGTATCGGCCGCAGTTTCGTGCGGCTCATCTGCGCATCCAAATCCCGGTCCCAGTACATGTTGATGCTTCCCGATGACGCGGCCGCAAATGCTCCGCCGAGCAATGTCCAAAACACAAGGACCGGTGATGGGAAGCCGCCCGCGGCCATCATCATCGCCGCCAGTGTCGTAAAGAGCAACAACGACATGACATTTGGTTTGGTCAGCTGCACGTAACTTTTGGCGAGGCCGGCAAGGCGGGATCCCTGCACGTCGCTAGCACGCCCGAGCTGCGCGCGATACGTAATGAGTGCAAGGGTTGCGACGAGCAGCACGCCATTTGCTTGGTGGACGGAGCGTAGGATCGGCATCAAGCCCGACACGATTGTCAAAACCCCTAAGACACCCTGCAGATATGCAAGGCCGAATGCAAGCCACGAGAGCCTTTTGAACTCTTGCGGTACATTTTTTACAGCGCTGACGAGCGCCACAAAAATCGTAATGAGCACGATTGTTGCATACGCCGCCAGGCGATGAGCCATATGTACCTGCTCAACATATGTAGTTGCCGCGGACCACCCGTTACACAGTGGAAACTTGGTGCACGCCAGACTCGCATGCGAAGCGCTCATGTAGCCGCCGGCGATAACCGCAAAAAAGGCGACGATGGTTGTTATTAACGAGACCGTGCCAAGTAGTGGTGGGACCGCAGCGCGATTGCAGGTCACGGTTTGGTTATCTAACTGATTCCAGCTGGTATATGCGACAAGGAGCAAGCTAACAAACGTGCCGATGCCAACGACAAGGTGCGCAGCCACGCTCGGTGGATCGTTGCCGTACTTGATCGTCAAGGCGCCGATGATAATTTGCAGCACAACCATCGAGAGCGCGATCCAGGCAAAGCGCATTGATTCTCGCAGCTCGCGACGGTATTTCCAAGCGAAGAGGAACGTCACAACGATAAGGACGGTGAGAACGGGAGCGCCAACCCGGTGAGCCCACTCGTAAAAGACCGAACCATTGAGGTTAGGGAACCAAACACCACGGCAGCGCGGCCAGTCAGGGCAGGTCATTCCAGCGCCATTGATGCGCACGATGGCGCCCCAAACAACGAGGCCATAGGCGAAAAGCGCTGCGACGGTACTGGCAATCTTCAGGTCGCTGAAGCGGCGCGCGGCGGGCTTTTCCATGCTGTTATCGGCCTTGCGTGAGGGCGATGACGTTTCCTTTCCATCGTTGTAGGAGCACGCACAAAGGTTCGCCGCCGCGCGGCAGCGCATCGACCATCGTGCAATCGATCCATCTTGCAATTCCTCGGCCAAAAAACGCGAGCGTAACACTACCCGGTGACAAATCTGTTTCACACCGAGCCTTCATTTTGAGCGCTCTTGGCGCAGGCACAACAACGATCGTTGGTGCTAACGCGGGGGACGATGTTTGCTCCACCATAACGGCCCTCCGGCAAGTGGGAGTGCGCATCGTACGCTCCGCTTTGACATACCGCGTCAGCGGATGTCAATCGTTTCGCGCGCCGGCAACGCCGATCGACTGCGGCAACTCCGGGACTACTATCCGCCTCCTTGCGGGCATGCTAGCGGGTCGGGTGGACGCGGTGCTCGATGGTGACGCAAGCTTGCGCCGCAGGCCCATGGAGCGCGTTGCGGTGCCGCTGCGCATGATGGGAGCGCTCGTTCGCACGAACAGATTGGGCAAACCGCCCGTGCATTTAAAAAAAGTAAGCCGAGCTCTCAGCGGGCTGCATTACCGGATTCCAGTCGCTTCCGCCCAGGTGAAGTCCGCGCTTTTACTTGCCGCGCTTAGAGCAGATGGGCCAAGCGCGATCACAAGCCCGGCTCAAACCCGGGATCACACCGAGCGCATGCTGCGTGCAATGCGCGCTAAACTTCGCGTACGCGGGAATACCGTGCGCATAACGCCCGGTGCGCTGCGATCGCTGCGGAATCTTCGCATACCTGGGGATTTTTCGGCGTCGGTGTATTTAATATGTGCGGCACTCGCGCTACCAAAAGCTCGTTTGCGCTTGCGCGGCGTTGGGGTGAATCCAACTCGAACGGCAGCGTTAGAGGTGTTACGTTCGATGGGTGCCAGGGTTCAAATTATCAATCGACGCGTGTGGGCTGGCGAACCTGTGGCCGACATCCTCGCAACCGGCGGTTCGCCACTGCGCGGCGTCACCATACCAAAGCACTTGGTGCCGAATTTGATCGATGAAATTCCGGCGCTCTTTGCACTCGCAAGTATCGCTCGCGGAACGATGCGCGTGAGCGGCGCAGCCGAATTGCGCGTTAAGGAATCCGACCGGATCCACACGACTGTCGCGCTGCTGCGTCATTTCAACGTTCCCGCGCAAGCGCTGCCTGATGGCATAGCCGTGACGGGTGCTCGAGAGTTGCATGCACCCAAGAGTATTAACACCGCGGGCGACCATCGGATCGGTTTGGCTGCGGCCATTTTAGCGGCTGCTGCGAAAAGCGCCATCACGATAAAAGACAGCGCTTGCATTGCAACGTCGTTTCCGGGGTTTGCAGCGACCTGGCGCGCGGCTTTTGGTTAGTCGGACATCGACCCGCGCAGCGTCGGCACGAAAGTCTTGAGCAAGAGCTCCGTGGCAAAACTGATACGATCGACTTGCAGTTGAAGTAACGTCGACGTTGCCGCAAGCTCCGCCATGATTTGACCGATGTCCGCGCAGCGCGCGCGAATCTCTTGTATTTTTGCGGGCAGGTCCGTGAAGCGTTGCTTTGTCGCCTCAAGACTGCGCAGCGCGACCAGTGTGGGATGTTGCTGTAACGCTTTCGAGTGGCGTGAGATCGCAAGGACGCTGCGCAACAACTGTATGGCGCCGACGCCCGCGACAATCAGCGCGACCGCAATCATGGCAAGCAGTGCGATCAAGAACGGATTCATCGTTTTACGTTGACGCGCTTTTCGAAGGTTTGGAGTCGCCGCTCGAAGCCTTGCTGTCGCCTGCGGGCTTGCTTTCCGTTTTCGCCGCGGTCGGTTTAGATTCGGTCGTCTTGGCGTCCCCGCTTTTAGCCTCGCTTTTTGAGGTGTCGCTGCTTGAACCGGATGCCGCTCCGTCTTTGCGCAAACCCGACGACGAATAGTCGGTCTTGTGAAAGCCCGAGCCCTTAAAAACGACTCCTACTGGGTGGAAAACGCGGACGAGCGGACCGCCACAGCTCGGACAGCTCGTCGGCCTTTCGTCGTGGAAACCGTGTTGGATCTCATGCGTCTTCCCGCAGCTTTTGCAACGATACTCATACAAAGGCATAGGCGGAGTTGATTCGACGCTACTATCTACACTACCCGCAGCGTTCCCAGTGCAGGCGATGCCTTCGGTTTTGCGACCGGCGTGAGCGCGAGGGCATCGAGATCGTCGAAGTCCTCGGCGGACCTGGCGGCACCGCTTTTCTCTTCCACTAAGTTCTTGAGGTGCACAAGTGAGTCCCGAATACAACGGTTGACTCGGCGTCGCCCGAACATTACATCAACGATTGCGGGAATTATTCCGCCATAGACTGCGTATCCGACAGAACAGCACAGGCGTGTCACTTGTCCTCGCCGTTCGAAGCGAAAGTCAATTCGCCGTGCAGTCGAATACAGCGCCTCAAATGACAAGAACGCGTTGGTGATCAGCCGGCTCACTTCGAACTCTTCTTGCCAGCGCCGACGGCCGGCGTTCATGCAAACGTGAACCTCAACACCAACTGCCAGCGGACGCTGTTCCGGCTGCGAGGCGGAAACCACGCAGCCGAACCACGTCGGCCAGCGCTCGAGGTCGCAGACGGGTGCAAATACCTGCTCTGCGTCGGCGCTGATATCCACTGCATGCGAGCACAGCACTCTCATGCCGGCAACTCCAGCCTAGCGATGATAGCGCAAGAACGCCGGAACTTCGATCTCGTCCATGCTAACGGGCGCAACTTTTTCGATCTCACCAACGCCGATGACACGCTGACGATCGCGAGCGCGCGACCCGAAGCCGGTGGCAAGCACCGTGACGCGAACCTCATTGTTCAGTTTTTCGTCAATGGTGGCGCCGAAGATAACCTCTGCGTCCGGATCGACTGCCTTGCTGATGAGCTCGGCCGCCTCGTTGGCCTCGAACATTGAAAGATCGGGGCCGCCATAGATGTTGAAGATCACACCGCGCGCGCCTTCAATCGTCGCCTCAAGCAGCGGGCTTGAGATTGCTTTGTGCGCGGCGTCAGCGGCGCGATGTTCGCCGCTCCCGGTTCCGATGCCCATCAAGGCTGAGCCTGCGTCGGTCATCACGCGGCGCACATCCGCAAAGTCGAGGTTAATGAGACCAGGCTGCGTGATGAGGTCGGTGATGCCTTGGATGCCTTGGCGCAAGATGTCATCCGCGTACGAGAAAGCCTCGAGCAACGGTGTGCGCTTTTCTACGACCGTCAAGAGCCGATCATTCGGAATGACGATCAGCGTATCCACCTTCTGCTCTAGCTCTGCGATGCCACGATCTGCAATCTGTGCGCGACGGCGCAGCTCAAAACCGAACGGCTTGGTGACGACACCAACGGTGAGTGCGCCGGCGCCGCGCGCCAACTCTGCGAGAATTGGTGAGGCCCCAGTTCCTGTGCCACCGCCCATGCCTGCAGTAATGAAGACAAGATCGGTTCCTTCCACCAGCATGGCAAGATCGTCGCGCGACTCCTCCGCCGCCTGGCGTCCGATCTCCGGATCTGCGCCTGCGCCCAGTCCACGCGTGAGGTTTTGGCCGATTTGTACTGTGTTTTCCGTGCGCGCACTCTTCAACGCTTGGACGTCAGTATTGACAGCGAAGAAGTCTGCGCCTTGGATTCCGGAATCGACCATGCGATTCACTGCGTTGCAACCACCGCCACCGATACCGATGACTTTGATGGTTGCCATGTGTTCGGGGACGTAACGGCGCTGATCGGTCATTTTTTCTCCCTTCTCTGGCGGAGCTAACGTGGGTGATAAAACGCTCTTATCTTGCGTGCGTGAGCGACGCCTGTGTTGTGCTGTCATCCGAGAACTTCTGAAACCCAAGAGCTGACGCGGTGCCAAACGCCCTTGCCGTTCGCGCGCGCGGGCTGAACGGCACCCTCAGATTTGGCGCCGAAGAGCACGAGGCCAACGACGCTCGCATATGCTGGGTGTTTAATTGCTTCTGTTAAGCCACCAACATGCATCGGGGTGCCGATCCGAGCCGGCAAATCAAAGATATCCGCTGCCAGCGCATCGATGCCGGCAAGCTCTGCGCCGCCTCCAGTGATCACAAGTTCGGCGAGCATCACCTCGGGCGGGCAGTTTTCCGCCAAGTTAGAGCGTACAAGCCTGAATATTTCCGTCATGCGAGCTACGATAATCTGGCGCAAGAAGTGCTTCGCCGCTGGGCGCGTGGTTCGACCCGACACCGCCTTGACTTCAAAGGTCTCGTCCGCCAAGTCGGCAGCAACGTCGGCTGTGCCATAGGCTAGCTTGACGTTTTCTGCCTCGCCGTGGCTCGTCTTGAGCCCAAGCGCGATGTCGTTGGTAATGAGCTCGCCACCGACCGGTACCGTCCATGTATGGTAGACGCCGCCACCCCAGTACACGGCAACATCTGTCGTGCCGCCACCAATGTCAAGCAGCACGACTCCCGCGTTGCGTTCCTCGGGCAACAGCACAGCTGCTCCGGCAGCCAGCGGGTCGAAAATGACGCCGCTTGGCTCAATACCGGCGCGGTGCACGCACTTCAACACATTAGCAATGAACGATGAACTAGCGGTGACGATGTGCGTGTCCACCTCAAGCCGAATCGCCGACATGCCAACCGGATCTGTGATGCCGTTTTGGCCATCAACAACATATTCTCGTGGCAGCGTATGGATGAGCTGGCGTTCGGCGGGCAACGTGATGATCGTGCTTGCGTCAACAACGCGCTTGACGTCCAGTGGCCCGACTTCCCTATCCTCGCCACTTACGGCCACAATGCCATGCGAGTTAAGGGACTTGATATGTTCGCCCGTGACACCGACAAAGGCCTCAGAAACGTGGAGGCCTGCCATTCGTTCCGCGCTCTCCATGGCGGCTTCGATGGACTTGACTGTCTCTTCTAAATCGGTGACGACGCCCTTGCGCAGCCCAGAGGATGGAGCTACACCAAATCCGATGATATCGATCGGCCCGTCTCGCCCCACGCTTGCGATCACTGCGGCGGTTTTCGTGGTGCCGATATCGAGCCCGCAGACTACGTCGCTACGTGCCAAACGCCTACCTCACTCCTCGAACTGACGGCGATTTGAAATCGTTCACAGCGCGTAGCCGACCATACGGTGGCACGGTGTGTGCCATTCCAAAGTTGTCGAGACAACCCTTTTCTTTTTCAATCATCGATACAAGACTGTCGGCGCTCGCACGCTGCGCACATCAATGTATGCGATACGCTCGGGTGTGGATATCTTTGCAACGATCGCTTGAAAGAGTGCTGCCTTCTTCGCCAAGTCTTCGTCCTCGCCGAAAAGTACGTGAAGATTCCGATCGGCGGTAGCACTTATGCCTGTGGATGGAGCGATCGCGACTTCGCTCACCTGTAGGCCGAGTGTCCGCAATTTTTGGTAGGCGACCAAGGCTTGCGCCACATCGGCATTGCTCAGCTGGTCGCCAGGCTCGGTATTGTCGCTAGGCGGTGGTGTGACCAGGATGATTGGAAGCGCAGCCTGCTCGGCTGAGTGCTCGCTTACCATCAGCACCCGCTGTGAGTCGTCGATAGTTGCATAGCGAGTCGAGGGGTCTTCTGAGTCCCCAGCTGTAGGGAGCATAACGCGGGCAACGGCCTCTCGCTCGGCGATATCGATGGTGAGACGATTTGGCCAGCTCACGTGCAGCACGGCCCTGCCAACCCATGGAAGCGCCTCGATGCGGCGGCTCGCGGCCAGGCGGTTGATCAGCCAAGCGTTTTGGTTAGGCGCAAACGCAGCTGCCTGCAGCACCGACTCGGAGGTCGTATGGCCAAGGCCATGCACCGCGATGACGTCGACCGCAAACCGGGGATTGCGAGCCTCGCGCACGAGGCCGAAACTGATCCCGCCGAGCGCCAGACCAAGGGCGCTTGTAAGCACAAGCGCTCGTCCGACGCCTGCGCGACGGGCAGCGCGCCGTCTCACTGGTTCAGGCCGGCTCATGCGCTCTCTCTTCTTCTAAATAATGAAGCGCTTCGGCGACCCCGTTGCCTTGTGAAGGAACTAGTTGCTTTGCCGCCTTCTTAGCGGCCGGCGTCGCATTCGCCACGGCAAACGACCAGGCGGCGGCCTCAAGCATAGGGACATCGTTGTCGGAGTCGCCGATCGCCGCTGTCTGGGCCATATCGATACCCACGTGCTCTGCAACTCGCCGCAGCGCCACACCCTTATTAGCGTTTGGATCGGTTACTTCTAAAAAGACCGGCATGCTTCGAAAAACATGAGCTGCGGGTCCCAGCATTTTTGCCAACGCAGGAATCGTTTCGAGGACTTGATTTGGTTCGCCAACGCCAAGCAGCTTAATCGGGCCTGGCTGCGAAGGCGGTTGTTCGGTCAACAGCTCCCGCAAATTCGGAACCATAATAGGCTCGACGCGC
>JBPYDX010000198.1:0-6210 GCA_051986115.1 Candidatus Eremiobacteraceae bacterium | reverse complement strand
GGCAAATCGTTGCTGCTACTTGGCAAGCCGGGCGTCGGCAAAACGACAATGCTGCGGGAAGTGGCGCGCGTGCTGTCAGGCGATTTGCGTAAGCGTGTGGTTGTTGTCGATACCAGCAACGAGATCGCGGGAGACGGCGACGTGCCCCACGCCGGGATCGGTCACGCGCGACGCATGCAAGTTGACATACCCGCCAACCAGCACGCGGTTATGATCGAAGCAGTCGAAAACCATATGCCCGAAGTTGTCGTGATCGACGAAATCGGCACCGAGGCGGAGGCACTCGCGGCGCGAACGATCGCCGAACGCGGCGTGCAACTGATCGGGACCGCGCACGGGATTGATCTCGAAAATATCTTGATGAATCCCACCTTGTGCGATCTTGTCGGTGGCATTGGCGCAGTGACACTTTCAGACGAGGAAGCTCGCCGCCGGGGAACTCGTAAAACCGTTCTTGAGCGGAAAGCATCGCCCACGTTTGACGTCGTCATCGAAATACAAGACCGCAACCGCTTGGCGATTCACGCGCCGGTTGCAGAAGTTGTCGATGCTATGCTGCGCGGTCAAGAACCACGGCCCGAAGTTCGCGTGCGAAATGCTTCTGGCGGTGTCGAGGTTTTGCAAGAGGCCGAAAAGCAAACGGTGCAAACTCGTTATGCGCCAGCGCGACGGCCGTTTTATGAGACCGTTGAGTCGGCGTTTAGCGAAGCAGATGTTGACGATGAAGCAGCAGGCGATGTCGTACGCATCTTTCCGTACGGCGTTAGTCGGGCCAAGATAGAACGTGCTATCGCGAATCTGCGCGTGCCTGCGGCAGTAGCGCGCAAGTGGGATGACGCAGATGTCGTCCTCACGCTGAAAGCACTCGAACGTCGCGACAACGGGAAATTGCGCGACATCGCAGCGCAAAACGTTCCCATTTACGCGATCAAGACGAACACGACGGCACAAATACAAAATTGCCTCAAAGACCTGTACGATTTGCCCTCGCTCGATGAAGAGCAAGTCGCATTGCGGGAAGCCGAGGAGGCAACCTATCAGGTCATGCTGCATCACAAACCTGTTGAACTTTCGCCGCAATCGTCATACATTCGCCGCCTGCAGCATCAGCTCGTCGAGAAATACAATTTGCAGTCGCGCTCGACGGGCATCGAACCAAATCGCCGCGTTCGCGTGTTTAAGGAGGCGGCTCGATAGACGGTGGGTTGTTCGTCACCTTCGAGGGTCTCGAGGGTGCGGGCAAGTCGACACAAGTGCGCCTCCTGTACGAGAACCTTTCCGGAACAACGATTCCATTTGTCTTTACACGCGAGCCCGGAGGAACGCCGCTCGGCGAAAAAATTCGAGCGTTGCTCATTGACCCATTAGGCCAGATGTCTGCGCAAACTGAAGCGCTCTTACTCAATGCGTCGCGCGCCGAACTCGTCGACAAAGTGATTGAGCCCGCTCTCAAAGAGGGGCGCCTTGTCGTTTGCGATCGTTTTTGGGACGCCACAATTGCGTATCAAGGATACGGCCGAGGTCTTGCGCTAGAAACGCTTATGCAAGTCACGATGTTTGCCGCGCGACGTCTGCGTCCGGACCTGACTTTTTTTCTCGATATTCCGCAATCGGTATCTCGCGAACGGCTTCGTGGCCGTGTTGCCGACCGTCTCGAAGGGGAAGCCGCCGCATTTCACGAGCGCGTCGCGCAAGGTTACCGTCGCCTAGCGGCGGCGGAACCCGATCGCTTCATTACCCTCGATGGAACCAAATCTGAGCAGGCATTGGCCACAGAGATTCGCACCGCTGTGCTTTCACGCTGGCGTGGCTAAGACGAAGCAGCCAGCAGTTGTAGAGCCGACTCGGCCACAACCGCTGAAGCCGTTTATCGGACAGCAGGCAGTCAAGGATTATTTCCGGCGCGTCGGCCCGCACAATCTTGCAAACGCGTATTTGTTGCACGGACAGCGGGGCGTTGGAAAGCGCACCTTTGCGAGCATGCTTGCAATGACGTTGCATTGCGAGCGTCCCAATGATTTTCCGATCGGGTATTGTGGCATGTGCGGCGCCTGCCGCCGCGCCCTTGCTGGCTCGTCCGGCGATACCATCGTTATTAGCGATGAGTTTATACGCGAGGCTGATCGTCTCGCGGGCAAAGGCGTTGAACGTAAAACCGATGTAATGGGCATTGAAACCTCGCGGCGCATCATTCAACTCATGCAAATGCATAGTTATGAAGGTGGCCGACTCATTTGCATCGTGCCGGACTTCGACTTCGTCACAAATGATACGGTTTATAATGCCTTGCTAAAGGAGTTGGAAGAACCAAATCCGGGGAGACTGTTTTTGCTGACGGCAGAACGCCCCGATCGCGTACTTCCCACCGTACGATCGCGCGTCACGAGCGTACGGTTCGGCGCGCTTTCAGAAGACGAGATCGCTTCGCAGCTTGAAACACAGTATGACGTGCCTCAGGCGCGTGCTCGCCTCCTAGCAAGGCGCTCGCAAGGCAGCCTTGGCGACGCGCTAGCAGAGCTCAACGCAGAGAATGATCTTCGCGCGCAAGCCCGATCTTGGGTGCTTGCAAGCCTAGGCAACCCGCAAAGGATCTCGAAAGCGCCTGAGCTTTCAAGAGAAACGGCGCGCGACGATATCGTGGAAGTGCTCCGGGATGCGCGTCTTGCAGTACGTGACTGCCTCATGATTGCCTTGGGAACGCCCGAACACGTCCTCGACCGGGAAACTGTTGATGGCTACCGCAAGATTGTTGCTACATTAGGAGCTGAAGCGTCGCGGCGGCTCATTGCAGCGCTGGAGGCCATCAACGAAGCCGCCCGCATCGCAGACGAAACGAATATACCACCGGTTAACATACTCGGCTGGCTGCAAGTCCAACTGCGCTCAGTCTAGCCGTGCACCCTGGAGCGCAGTGCCACACGCGCAGTCGCGCTTTGTGGGCATGCGCTCGATCATGGTGAGAATAACTTGTTTCACGCTAGCATTGTTAGCGGCAAAAACCTCCATGACGTCCGCGTGCGTAACCGGTTCGATACCGGATTGGCCTTCTAAGCCGACATCATAGTCGGTAATCAGTGAAATGTTGACATAACACATCTCAAGTTCTCGGGCGAGATACGCTTCTGGATATTGGGTCATGTTAATGACTTCCCAACTATGCGATGCATACCACCGGCTCTCAGCAACGGTTGAAAAACGCGGACCTTGTATTGTCACCACCGTGCCGCGCTCGTGACAGGTTATGCCAGCTTGCTTGATGATGGATGTTGCCAGCGGCCGCAACTGCGAGCAGTACGGATACGCAAACGAAACGTGCGTCGTCACTGGTCCATCGTAAAAAGTGTCTTTGCGCCCATTCGTGCGGTCGACAAGCTGGTCGCACACGACAAAATGTCCCGGCCGCACATCGACCTTGAGCGAGCCTGCGGCACATGGACCGATGATGCGTTTTACGCCGAGTGAACGCATCGCCCAAATATTCGCGCGATAATTAATGACGTGCGGCGGCAGATCGTGTGTCCGCCCGTGTCGCGGCACGAACGCCACTTTTCGCCCAGCGATCTCGCCAATGGCAAAAACGTCACTGGGTGGGCCGAACGGCGTTTCTACTTTGATATCACGCTGATTTTCTAGTAACGAGTACAGGCCCGAGCCTCCGAAGACTCCAATCTCGGCTTGTTCTTTCATGTCTCCCTGCTTATGGATTGTTACGATTCTTTAAAGTCGCTTGGCTTCAGGTTTTCAATATACTTACGGAATCGCTGCATTTCTTCTTCTTCAGTCTTCTTATCGTACACCGATTCTTCCAGCGCAATCTTGTCAGTGACAAAGATTGGTGCATTCGCGCGCAGCGCGAGCGCGATGCAGTCACTCGGCCTAGCGTCAATCTCCTGGTCCTCCCCGCCCGCCTCGACCACTAGCTTTGCATAAAACGTGCTGTCCTTGATGTCGTGAATAATAATCTTCGTTAGCTTAGCATTGAGGTTATCGAGAATTGACTTCATTAGATCATGCGACAGCGGGCGAGGAACGCTTTGTGCTTCAAGCGCCAACATGATCGCTGTTGCCTCGAATGGGCCAATGAGAATAGGCAAATAGCGCTTGCCTTCGAGATCCTTGAGGATGACGACCGGATCGTGCGTCAGCAAGTCGATGCCGAGTTTGTCTACTTTCATTTGCCGCATGCACGCTACCGCCTTATGAAGGAATTGTCGCAGGCCTTCGCTTCAAAGATTGCGGTTCCTATCGTGTGCGAACGAGCGCGAGAGGACCGTTGCATTTTTAACGTGAAAGCGGCGACGGTGGAGCAGTTCCAGCTTATTGTCCACAACGTGTGGGTAAAATCAGGCATCGCAATCGTGGTTGCATTGCTTGCGTGGCGACTTATCGACGCTGCGATCACAAAATTCTATGCGCGCCGATTTGTCAGCCGCTTTATTCCGCGCGTACCGACATATATGAGTCTCACGAAATCGCTTTCCGGTGTCATCATTTTTTTCTTTTTGATTCTCGAACTCCTCAACGTTTGGAAAGTTAACGTCGCGCCTGCGCTTTGGTCTGCCGGTGCACTCAGCGTTGTCATAGGCATCGGCGCGCAAGCCATCGTACGCGACGTGCTGACGGGCACATTTTACCTCTTTGAAGATACGTTCGATGTGGGTGATGGTGTCGAGCTGACGACCGGCAACGGCGTCGTTAAAGGGCTCGTGGAAGGAGTGGGGTTGCGCGAGGTAAGTGTCATCGATACCCAAGGATTCGTCGTCTCCGTTCCATACGGCAGCATCATATATATCGCGAACACAACCAGGCTGCCATCACGTATAAACTTTACCATCGGCGTGCCGCTACAATCAGACGTTGTCAAGCTACGCCAGCGGATCGACGATATAGCGAAGCGAGCGCTGCAGTCCAGTCAAGTCTCGGTCGACCATATTGTGGTGCGGCTCGTCGATGTGAACACAAGCCAGGCAACGTTTAACATTTCATTTCACGCGCCGCGTCAAGACGCGCTCTCCGCTGAGAGTAAGATGCGAGAAGCAATCGTAACGGCATTGCAACACGAAGGCTTGCTGCCCGGCGCTCCTGCGGCTATGGCTGCCACAACGGAATCGCAATAATTTGTCACTTGCCTGTGGCATTGTCGGTCTGCCGAATGTCGGCAAGTCGACGCTCTTCAACGCGATGACCCGCAGCTCTGTGGTCGCAGAGAACTATCCGTTCGCAACCATCGATCCTAACATAGGGATCGTTTCTGTGCCCGATGCGCGCCTTGCAGTGCTCGCAGAAATCTTCAACAGTAAACAAATTGTGCCGGCGACAACGACGTTTATCGACATCGCGGGTCTCGTGCGCGGGGCCTCCGAAGGTGAAGGGTTGGGCAACGCTTTTCTTTCGCACATTCGCGAGGTCGACGCGGTAACAATGGTCGTGCGCTGCTTTAGCGATCGCAATGTTGTTCACGTCGAAGGCGCTCCGGATCCATTGCGCGATGTTGAGATCCTCAATACCGAACTTGCGCTGGCCGATCTTACAACTGTTGAGCGCCGGCTCGAAAAATCGCGCGCTCGTGCCAAAGCAGAGCCAAAAGTTTCCGAAGAAGTTGTAGCACTCGAACGGATTGTAGAGAGTTTAAACGCGGGAAAAGCAGCACGATACTTTGGCGCGGGAACACGCGAGGCAGCGCTTGCAAAGGAACTGTCTCTGCTCACCGCAAAACCGCTGCTCTACGTCGCGAACGTCGATGAATCGGAAACGGTTTTGTCGACGGGCGCAGTCGGCGCACTTCAAGAACTTGCTCGCAGCGAAGGCTCACAAGTCGTGGCACTGAGCGCCAAGCTCGAAGCCGAATTATCGGCGCTCTCGCCCGCCGACGCTGAAGCATTTTCTCGCGAGCTCGGAATGCAATCGCGAGGGCTCGACCGGTTGATCGTCGCCGGCTACCGCCTCTTGCACTTGATGACATTTTTGACAGCTGGTGAGAAAGAGACCCGAGCGTGGACAATCACGCAAGGTACGAACGCGCCCGAAGCAGCCGGCAAGATTCACAGCGACATCGAGCGCGGTTTTATTCGCGCAGAAATTGCGTCATTCGAGGATTTGCAGCGTCTACGCAGCCTCGTGGCCGTTCGAGAAGCGGGCTTGCTGCGCAGCGAAGGCCGCGATTACGTTATGCAGGAAGGTGACGTCGTTAATTTCCGGTTCAATGTCTAA
>JBPYDX010000197.1:0-3036 GCA_051986115.1 Candidatus Eremiobacteraceae bacterium | reverse complement strand
ACTTAAGGAACCTATAACCGAGAATGTAACGTCGCCGCCGGCCGGAGATGACGGCGAAACGGTTTGCGAACTCGTCGTCAAGGCGGCATCCCCAAAGATGGGCGACCCGTCTAGATTCAACATCAGGTCCGCGACCGATCGATACGTTGACGTGTCGCCGGCAAGTGTCACTGAACCACCATCTTGCTCGTGTACGACTGTTACGCTGCTATACCACACGCCGTGTGGAGTGTTGTTGGCAATGTCGGTTAAGATCTCGGCTACTTGCAGCGGGCTCTGCTTGATCCGCTCCAAGAGATCTGCCTTGGCGCGTAATGTCGCGACCTGATCGCGCATGTCGTCTACCTGCTGCACCAGTGCGTATTCTGCGTTGACCTGCTGCGTTTCGTCGGTAATCTGCGCATTCAAGCGCGAGATTTGCATGTTTTCGATGACATCGAACACGATCACAACCAGTATTAACGCCACCAGAGCCGCCAGACCCATGGCAAAGGTCCGGTCGAAGGTGAAGATACTTCGCCGTTGTGCTGATGGGAGTAGGTTGATATCAATCACGCGAGTGCTCCTGACTCAGTCATGCCGCTGCCCCAGAACGGCCATCAACTTGAAGATCGCGCCTGCCAAGCCCGGCGGCCACAATCATCGACGGGCCCGCATCGCGAAGAAATTCTGCTGGAAAGTCCGCTGGGTCGTGCATTGAGCGCTCCAGTGGGCTTGCAGAGACCACCGGGAGACCCAGCTCGTGACTCAGGAATGCGTCCAGGTTTTCCAAGCGCGCTGAGCCGCCGCCGAGGATGACTGATTCAATCGTCTCGCCGCGAAAGCGCGTTCGGAAGTAATCCAGCGACTTGTGAATCTCGGTAACCAGTTCAGTCAGCGGCGGAGTGATAACGTTAAAAATTCTCGTGACGGTTGGAGGCACGGGCCCCGTGTCTTGCTGCGAGAGGATGCGCGCCTTCTCGCGCTTCATCTTTTCGGCGTCTTCCATCGACACGTTGAGGCCGTTGGCGATGGCCTTTGTAATGGCGTTGCCGCCGATCGGAACGTTACGGGTAAACGGCACGTGGCCGCCCTTGGTGATGTTGATGCTAGTGGAAGCGGCGCCAACGTTGATGATGGCGACGTTTTGCTCAAACTGCGGATCATCGCGCGCGATCATAGCGCGTACCATCGAGAACGGCTCGACTTCTACAATGGCCGGCGTGAGTCCAGCGAACTGCAGCGCACTCATTTGCGAGGTAACGAGATCCTTTTGCGCCGCAACGATCAGCACGTCCATGTTTTGGCCGTCATCGGTTTTGCCCAATGACTTCGCATCGATTTGCGCTTCGTCGACTGAGTACGGCAAGAAACGTTCGGCTTCGTACTTGGTTGAATCTCGTAGTTCGCGGTCGTTCATGACCGGCATCGTTACCTGGCGAACGACGACGGTTGGTCCTGAAACCGCACTAATTGTTTTGCGCGAGCTGAAAGCGCCGTCTGCGATTAACTGGCGCAGCGCTTCTCCGACAAGTTGCGGATCGCTCACGACGCCGTCTTTGATGCTGTTTGGCGGCGTACTCACACGGAAAACGTGTTCGAGCATTGCCCCGCGCGGGGAGACACCAAACTGCACCGCCTTCAGCTCGTGGGAGCCAAAATCGATGCCAACATATTTGTTGCCACCGCGCGAAAAGAACTTGCTCAAGAACGACATAGACGCCTAGCCTCTCGTAACCATCCCCAAGGAAACACGTGAGGATGGGGCTTCCAAGAGATAACCTCACTCAAAATCATCGGCACCGAGGGGGTGGAATTTAGAACATTTATTCGCTTCGCGCGCTGGACGCAACGGATGTGCGCTGCGCCAAGACCGCAATCGGCCTTCCGCCAATCGGGACAAAACTAAAAGGGCCGGATCTCTTCCCGGCCCATATCCCACGGTCGTGCTCTGAGGTCTAGCAGCAGTGCTAGCGCAAGATTGTTTGCAGCTTGTCGTGGTCCGTTATAACGACGTTCGCGGTTCGCATGTCGATAAGTTTTTCATCCCAAAAGCGATTGAGCATGCGATTAACGGTTTCGCGCGTCGTGCCAATCATGTTTGCCATTTCTTGGTTTGTAAGCCGCAGCGTGAGACGCGTTCCGCCTTCGACGCGCTCGCCAAAGTTTTTCTCGAGATTCAAAAGCAGCGAAGCTAGGCGGGTGCGGATATCCTGATACGAAGCAGCCTGAATGGCTTGATTCGTGGCACGAAGGCGCGACGAGAGCGTTAAAACCAACCGTAAGCTCATCTGCGCGCTTCGCGCAAGCATGTCTAAGAAATCTTTGCGTGATAGGATTGCAACATCGACGTCACCGAGTGCTTTAATTGTTGCCGATCGCGGTGATGCATCGAGCACGCCCATCTCGCCGAAAAAGTCACCCTCTTTGAGAATGGACAGAATGCTCTCTTTGCCTTCATTGCTCAAACGCGTAACCGCAACGTTGCCTTTGACCACAATGTAGAGCGCATCGCCTGGGTCGCCTTCGTACACAAGCACCGAATGTTTTGCAAAGCGTCTCGGTTGCACGAGGGCGGCGATCGCAGCTAGCTCTTCATCGCCAAATTCTGCAAAAAGTGGAACCTTCTTGAGTAAGCCGGCGTCAAGCGGTCTTTCAAATGTTCTCTGCACGTCGTAAAGCTCCAGAACGATATGTCGCGCCCCGAAGAATAATCGCGACGGTGATGAAGCGTGCTCATTGCCCGCTCCACTTCTAGTATCGGCAGTCACAGCTGGGCTTTGAGGGTGTTGTTAGCCGCCCGGTAAGTGACGGTAGAGAAACTGCTGGTACGCTTGATAGGGGCCGAACACAATGCCGGGTGCGAACGTTGCGATGAGCGTCCCTAATACAAGAAACGGCCCAAACGGAAGTACGTCTTTGCCTCGGCGCTTGCGCAACGCGAGGATCGGCAAAGCGATGAGTGCCCCGATTACAAAGGCGCTCGCAAATGCGGCGATGGCATACGTGAAGCCGAGATAAATTCCAACTGCTGCTGCAAGCTTCACGTCGCCCAAA
>JBPYDX010000196.1:0-5820 GCA_051986115.1 Candidatus Eremiobacteraceae bacterium | reverse complement strand
GGAGGTCATTTTCGCGCGGCAGGTGCGACACTTGCGGGACCGCTTTCGGCAGCGCTGGCGCGGATGCTCGAAGTAGTGCGAGCTGAAATGGCCGCAGAACGCGCCCAAAAAGTGTAGCAGCGCAGTTTGTGACTGCGCCGCTCTTCGGGTTTATTAACGCATTTAAACCGCCAGGTCCAAGCTCCGCTGCATTTGGAAACTGGGTAAAACGCATCGCCGAGGGAGCAACGGTCGGTCACTGGGGAACGCTTGATCCTGGAGCTTGCGGCGTTTTACCGCTTGCGGTCGGTAAAGCTAGCAAGCTCATTCCATTGCTTCCATCAGGCCGCAAACAGTACGTCTTTGAGTTTGTTGCCGGTGAACAAACCGATACTGGGGACGCTTTCGGCATGGTCGTTGCAAGCGCACCCGCGGCGCCCGGTTGGCAACGAGATCTCGCCGATGCAGCGAGAGCTATGATCGGCCCACAAGAGCAATTGCCGCCGATGCACTCCGCCATCAAAGTCGAAGGCCGCCCGCTGTATAAAAGCGCTCGCCGCGGACTTGATGTACCACGCACGCCGCGAACGATCACGATTTACGCGTTGCGAATTCTTGATGATCACGCAAAGCCCGCGGACCAATCGCGCGCCCGTAAAGCACGCATTTTCGTCGATTGCGATGCCGGTACGTACATTCGGGTGCTCTGCGAAGACCTTGGGCGGCGCATCGGCATTCCAGCGCGGATGGGAGCGCTGCTTCGCGCTGGTGCGGGTCCGTTTGTGCTGCACACCAGCGTGTCGCCCGAGCAGATTGAAAAAAATCTAATGTCATGTTTGTTAAACCCACTGTCGGTTTTGGCAAACCCGCGCTTAGAAATAGATTCCGCTGCGGCCCGCAGCTTCATTCACGGCAATCAGGTGCAGCTCAAAGCTGACGGCGTAACTGGTCTTCCGCTCGATCAACCTGCGCACGAGGTTCTGGTCCTGCATGCTGACGTTCTGCTTGGCAGTGCTCATGCGTTTCAGAGCGCCGACTCTTTGCGTTTGGCTCCCACGCGCGTCTTCGTGAACGAGGTTTGAACGAAGGCTCCTTGGCTGTCGCAGCGAACGAGTAGCCGCGCATGCGCATCGTCCGCTCCATCGACCGATATGAAGCTGGCGCCGATCTCCTTCTGAGCATCGGCGTCTTTGATGGCGTCCACATTGGTCACCGCATGGTGCTGTCGCGCTTGCAAGCGCAGCGTTATCCAGGATCGATTGTTGGAGCGCTCACCTTCGAACGCCACCCTCAGGCGTTCTTGCAACCCGGTGAAACGCCCAAGTTATTAACAACGCTGGATGAAAAGATCAACTTGCTAGCAAGCTGCGGCCTCGATGTTTTGTTCCTTCTCCCATTTGACGAGCGTATTCAAAGTGTTAGCGCCGAGCGTTTCCTCAACGACATTCTCTTGCAGCGCTTGCGCACGCGATGGCTTATTGTCGGCGATCAATGGCGTTTTGGAAAAGGCCGGGAAGGTGATGTAGCGCTTGCTCAGCGTGTCTTAACGGAGCATGGTTGCAGATTTGAAGCCGCGCCGTTGCTTGAACGCGACGGAGAAAAAGTTTCGAGTTCCCGCATTCGGTCGCTGATTTGCGAGCAACAGTTTGAGCAGGCCGATACGCTGCTGGGTTCGCCCTTTACGGTGCGTGGGGCGGTTGAGCTCGGTGATGGGCGCGGTCACGAACTGGGATATCCAACGGCAAATCTTGCCATCGCTGCTGACAAGCTGATCCCACCGGACGGTGTGTACGCCACCAAGGCAAGGTATGAAGGAAAAGAATTCCGCTCGGTCACGAGCGTCGGAAGTAAGCCGACTTTTGACGGCCAAAGGCTGACGGTCGAAACATACATCCCCAGGTTTGACGAAAGCATTTATGGAGAGGAGATAGCGCTTTCTCATTGGCGCTTCTTGCGCTCGCAGCAACGCTTTCAAAATGCAGCCGAGCTTTCCGCTCAAATCGCAAACGATGTGGCGCAGGCCTCTCGCGTGACGTGACCCTCTGTAAATCCAGTTACCCCATCTATTTTTTAAGGAAGCGATCGAACCACTCAATAATTGCTTCTAGGCGAGCGACGCGCTGGCGCGGAGAGCCGGTCCGAGACAAATTGTGGTCGGTCTTCAAAAACCGAAGCACCTCAACGGTTGCACCACGTTCGCACAACGCTGTAAAGAGCTGTTCGGATTGCTCGGTTGGTGTACGGTAGTCATTTTCGCTATGGATGATGAGCAGCGGCGTTGTGATCGCATCGGCATAAGGCAACACCGAGTCACGCTGGTATACGTGTGGCACCTGAAACGGCCGACCGCCAAAATCTTCTGCCAGCATTCGGCCAACCTCTGAAGTCCCCCAAAGGCTAGCGAGGTTTGAAGCCGGCCGCATGGCAATCGCCGCAGTGAAGCGCTTCGTGTTCCCGATGGTCCAACCAGTGAGATAGCCTCCGTAGCTTCCACCGGCGACTCCTAAGCGCTGCGCGTTAATCGGAAAACGTTTGATGGCTTCATCGAGCACTCGCATGCAGTCGTCAAAGGCCGGTTGCGCCCAGTTTCCTTTGATCGCCCCGGCGAACGCCTCTCCATAACTTTGGCTGCCGCGCGGGTTGCAATACACGACGTCGTAACCCGCGGCTGCAAGTAAGAGAAACTCGAATACAAACGCGTTACCATAAGCAAAATGCGGGCCGCCGTGGATTTGCAGCACGCATGCCCGCGGCTGCTGCCCGGAGCCGGCCAGGTGCCACGCGTCGATCTGATTGCCTTCGCTTTCGACGCTGAACGCCTGCGCTTTCGAAACTCCCGCTTGCTCACACCATGTCGCGGTCTCGTGCGTTAAACGTTTTACGTCGTCGCCGCGCGCGCGGTAGAGTTCGGGCGGCGTTGCTGGCTCCGAAGCGCAGAAAAGAACAGTCTCGGGATCCACCAGAGAAAAACTGCTTACCGAAACAAATGGTGGTGTAAGCGCGCGCGCGTCGGAGCCATCATCTCGAATTCGCATGACTTGGGCCGCACCGCGTTGGGTCGCAACAAATGCAAGCTCTTGAGATGCTGCCCAAACCGGGGCTGGAATGCCACCGGCAACGCTGACATCGGTGAGAACGAAATTTCCGCCAGTCCACTGTACACCCGCGTCGACTCGCCGAGCAGCGTTACCGTTGCGATCGATGGTAAATAATCCGATGTTACGCAGGCCGCCACTGGCACGGGCTTCCTCAATGCCGAAAAAAGCTAGTCGCGATCCATCGCCCGACCAAACGGGAGCATCAAGCATCGACCCAAATTTTGCAACTTGGTGCGGTTGAAAGTCTTGCGCAGCGTCTGCCGTCCACAACTCAGTGCGCCACAGCGAATCCGCACGCGGATCGTGTTCGCCCGTAAATGCCAGCCTACGTCCTTGCGCGTCCCAAGCAGGAGCGCCCACAAAGCCGTCACCGTTTGTCAGGGCTCGCGCGCTGAATGCGGCGATATCGATCAGCCACAGCTGCGGCAAGTCATCAAAAAAACCTGGGCCATCAGCGCGATAACGCAATCGCGTAATTCGCCGCCAGCCTCGCTGTTCAACTTCCTCGCGTTTGGTTGTAGGCGTGGTGATAACGGCGATGTGCTTGCCGTCGGGCGAAAGCGCAAACTCGGATGCGTTTCCAGGCACGTGTGGTAGCGCAGTTGGCTCAGAACTCCCAAGCTCATAGCGCCACAGTTGCATGCTGCCGCCGCGATCGCTGATAAAGAAGAGATGTTGCCCATCTGCTGACCACTGCGGCACTCCATCGCGTGCTATCGCAGTTGTGCACACAGTGCTTTGGCCGGATTCAAGATCAAGAACTTTTATGCTGCCCTTGTAGCCATTGCTGGCCTCATCGATAGTTGTCACCACAAACGCAACCAGTTTGGCCGACGGGCTGAGCGCGCAACCGGAGACAACAGGGAGCGAGCAAAGATCAGCTGCAGTCAGGGTCATCGTTATTGCATCTGCCAGTCTTGAATGTTCCAAAAATCAGAATTGACTGGCTCGGGCCTGAAGCCGCGCAAGTTCGCGTTGACCACGTAAATCGCATCGGGCCAGGCGATAGGAACGACAGGCAGATCTCGGTTCCATAATTGCTGGAGCTGAGCGTACAGCGGTTTGCGTTGCATGTGTGGATAGACCGCTACTGCTTGTGCGGTCAGCGCATCGGACAAAGCGCTTGAGTATCTGCCGTCATTGAACCCGCGCGTGCCACTGAACTGACTGCCCAAATTGGCGGAACGATCTGGATCAGGGTCAAAAATCAACTGCTGCAATTCGACGTCGAATTTACCGGTGGGCCAGATGCCGGTTGGGCTACGTAACACGTTGAGCGGCAAAGGCTGAATCGCCACATCTGCTCCTATCTGACGCCACGCGAGTTGAATCTGGTCAGCTATTTCGCTCGCTACGACCGACTCCGGGCTCAACGAAATCGTAAACGCTAAGGGCTCGCCGCTGTGCAAGCGCATGCCATCCGGGCCAGTGACCCAGCCTGCTTGTGTCAACAACGACGCCGCGTGCGCCGGGTCATACGGTGGCGAGTCGTTGTCGCCACTATATGCCCAGCTAAAAGGCGCTATGAAGGAGCTCGCATCTACTGCCGTGCCTTCGTAAACTGTGCGGGCGAGCCGAGGCCTATCGAGTGCCAACGTTAGAGCTTGGCGCACGCGAGGGTCGGAAAACGGTTGGCGGCGCAAGTTAAACACAAGATACCTCAGGCGTGGATACTGAACGAGCATGACCTTATATCCCTGTAATTGACGCAAGTGGTCGACCTGATTTGCCACGTCGGCTTGCACGACATCCAAATCTCGTGAGAAGAGCATCGTCAGGCGCGTGTTCGCGTCGGGAACAATGAGGACATCAAGCTCCTTGATCTTTGGGGCACCCGCAAAGTAGTTTTGGTTTGGAACCAAAACGATTCTCGAACCGCGGTCCCAACGCGCCAAGCGCATAGCGCCTGAGCCAATTGGATGCAGGCCAAATGGATCGCGATTGAAATCGGGCGAGTGTTCGAGCAAGTGCTTCGGTATAATCGAACCATTCTCACCATCGCAAAAAAGCTGCCCTATCGCCGGTGCCCAAGGAGTTTTTAAGCGAACGACAACCGTTTCGGGATCGGGCGCCAACACCGCAGCGACGTGCGTGTAGGGCGCGCTGTTAGGCGCGTTAACATTTGGGTCCATGATTTTAGAGAAAGTGAAGGCCACGTCAGCTGATGTTACCGGCTGACCGTCTTGCCATCGAGCATCGCGGCGCAAATGATAGGTGATCGTGCGCCCGTCCGAACTGACGCCTCCATTCGCAATGCTTGGAACCACCGTTGCGAGGTCCGGAATGATGCGTTCGCGGTCGTCAATCTTAACGAGACCACTGAAGATCGCTTCTTCGACAGCATTTTCGTATGCGAGACCACCGATCACGGGATTGAGCGTGTTGAGATCGTTAGAAATGGCGTAACGCACCACGCCTGGAATTGTCGGTGCATTTCCTTGCAGATGCCCGGTAGTGGAAACCTTGGTGCATGCGCACAGCAATACGGCGAGTACAGCGGCCGCCGCAGTGCCAGACCTCACGGAAGCTTTACTGGGAATTCGGCCGGCGCCGATCCCGATGGTTGGGCTGTCGCTTGCATGGATGCAAGCCGGCGCTTGCGGTTCTCAGCGACGACATAGAAAACAGCACCACTGCCGACCATGAGCGCGGTCAGCCCCAAAATCTTCGCGATCGCAAGCGCTTTGTTGGGTTCGTTAATCGGCGGGATGAGTGCGAGCACAACTGCAAACATGGTCGTCAC
>JBPYDX010000195.1:0-11975 GCA_051986115.1 Candidatus Eremiobacteraceae bacterium | reverse complement strand
GCCACCTGGATTGCCGCGCAAATCCAAAATCATTGCGCGGTGCGTGCCGAGATCATCAACTGCCCAGCCAAGCTCTTCTTGGATGTCATTTGGAAATGACGACAATCGAAGATAGCCGATGTCGGGTGCCACGCGGCCCCAGTCGACATCTGACAGCTCGACCCCCTCGAACGTCACCCCAGGAGTTGACCTTATTTTTGTTTTCCAGGTGCGGCCGCTCAACGGATCGCGAATTGCGTAACCGTGCGTCGCGGTGTTGGCGTCATTTGCGCCCTCCTCAGCCACGATAAAGCCCGGTCGCAGGCCGGCGCCGGCAGCGGGGGAACGAGGAGCAACTCGTAGGACTACCCGATCGCGGCCAAGCGTCACAAACGCAGCGCCCAACTCGTTTGCCACTTGATCTTGCACGTGAGCGACCTCGCGCGGTGAAAACACGGCCGTGTGACTGTCACCAAGCTTTGCCAGCATCTCGCTCAACAGCTCATAGCGCTGCTGGATCGTGGGAGCTGCTATCACTTTGGGTCGATACTGGTCAACGATCGCGCTCCAGTTGAGCCCATGAAACGAACCATCGTAGTAGCGGACCGCGACAGTCGTCGCAACCTCATTGAAGACGCGCTCTCCTATTGTTTCGCTGGTAAAGTGATGGTGTACGGCTGCAACCATGGCGTACAGTGCTAACAGCGACGCAATAATGAGCACTCGTTGACGAAGTCGCTTGCGCCGCTGGATCGGCAAGTACGGAACCGCAGCGCTTTCAAAATCCATCATGTGCGAGCACCGGAGCTCAGCCTTGGATCGAAAACTGGCATTGGATGCAGCCATTGCTCGAGTGTGGTGTGCTGCACGCCGGGCTCACCGCTTAACTCGCGGCGCAACTCTCCCAGCGTCGAACACGATTCTGCAAGCGCGTCATGTTTGTGAATGCTTTCCAAATTTATTTGTCGTGCAAGCACAAACGCATCGTCAGGCAAAAAGGCGAAGGCATCGTGCGCATACCGCAGCATTTCGCGCACAACGTCCTCCACGAAGCGAGGAGCTTGGTGCGCCTTGTTGACGATAAACAATTCGTCGGGCCGCTTCAGCAGATCGTATGTTTCAGACGACATCGACTGCTCGACGATCTCAACCAACGTCTTGGGGGCAATCGTCTCATCACAACCGACAAAAAATGTTCCTATCCCGCGTTGATTGTGCGTGGCAATTGGGATGACCGCTAAAATCTTGGCAATCTGCTCTTCACTAAAACCTTCCGAGAGCAATCGCTCGCGCGAGTAGTCAGCGACCATGGATTGCGCGCACGGACAAGCCGTGATGCCCTCAGCTTCAACACCGAGCAGGCGGCGCGAGAAGTTGTCACTTACGACCGCCTGGCCCATCACGGTGTAAAATTCTTGCGTCAAAATCGCACTCGCGGGCGTCACACGATCAAGCGCAAGTGGAGCGCGCACATGCACCTCGGCGCGCTCGGCACTCTGGCTCTGTACAACTTTGCGCGCAAGCGCTAAGGCGAGCTCATCAACGCAAGCCGCCTCGCCCCCGCCCAGGCTCGTAAGCGTATCTTCAAGGTCCTGAGAGAAACGAGACATGTGTACGCCGCTGTGCTCAGCGTCCAAGTCGGCATAGATATCAAATGTTGCTAGCGTGCTTTGCGCCCGCCCACCAGTCGGTTTCAGATCGACAAGCGTCTTAACGCCCGTAATGCCGACGCGGTTTAAAGACAATGCGACAGACGGCCTCGACTCTTGGATGTCGCGGCGGATGCGAGTCAAAAGACCGCCCTCGCGCAGCTCTACCCCGTCGTGAGGAACCTTGCGAGCAAGTTCGGCGATCGTCATTCCACTACGCGGGTCGATCATATGCGGTGCAATTTCAGCGAGTGGAACCAAAACGAAGGCGCGAGTTGCAAGCCCAGGATGCGGAAGGGTGCATTCCTTGTCGGCGGAGATAAGGTCATCGTACAGGAGCAGGTCCAAATCGATAGCGCGTGGTCCGAGAGGAACGGTTACTCGCCGGCCAATGTGCCGCTCGATCCTTGCGAGCGCTCGGCGTAACTCGTGCGCTGACATTGTCGTCGTCCCGACCAGCGTTAAATTCAGAAAATCCGGCTGATCAGTGAAGCCAACGGGTTTGGTTTCATACACAGATGAGATGCGTTCGACGGTTACGTACGCACGCAGCCTGTGGATAGCCGCTGCGATATTGCCTGCTCTATCGCCGATATTCGAGCCGAGAGCAATTGCAATGTGATGATTCGACGAAAATTGTTGAGATGAAGTGTGCGACATGGCGACAATTTATCTACTTCGTGAAACTTTTGTGTGACTCCGTTTGGAGCCTTGACACACAAGAAGGTGCGGCAGTATCATCGCTGTAGGCCTCAAGAGGCCACGCTCCAAGGCGTACTGATCGGCGAGCGGGTCGAGCGACGAACCCGCATCCGGATTGTGCAATCCGGGCGTAGCGATTGGAATCACCAATCGACCGAAAGCCGATGCGACTACCTGAGAATATCGGGCACCAGTACAGCACGGACCGGGATTCTTGAGGCTTTTGCGTTTCCAAGCGCTGAATATGCCGATGATCGTTAGTAGGTGAACCGCTCGAGCGTGGGTATCGTTATAAAGAAAAGAGGGAAGCACCAGAAGTGCACATGGCGAATATCCTACGAGGAGAGCAAGCCAGCCGCTAAGGCGGCACATAGAGTGCGATGTCCCGTTGCGCACTCAAGGAGTCGAAACTAAATGTCCATGTGGGAACCGTTCACCGAACGCGCGCGCCGCTCGATCGTGCTTGCACAAGAAGAGGCGCAGCGTCTTGGTAACAACTACATCGGGACAGAACACATTCTGCTCGGCATCATCAGCGAAGGCGAGAGCCTTGCCGCCAAAGTGTTGGAAACTTTAGGAGTCAACCTGGCGAAGGTTCGGGCCGAAGTTGAAGCGATCGTCGGTCGAGGCGGGCAAACCGTCCAGCAGGAGATGGTCTTCACCCCCCGCGCTAAACGCGTTATCGAGCTAGCGTTCGAAGAAGCGCGACAACTCAACCACAACTACATTGGCACCGAACACCTCTTGCTTGGTCTCATCCGAGAAGGTGAGGGCGTGGCAGCACGCGTGCTCACAAACTTGGGTGTCGATCCCGCAAAGGTGCGCCAGCAAACAACATCGCTGCTTGGCGCTGAAACCCAAACGCAGACCGCGGCCAAGGGCAAAAGCAAGACGCCGACGCTGGATGCGTACGGCCGCGACCTCACGCAACTCGCCCGCGAAGGCAAGCTTGATCCGGTTGTCGGCCGCGCAACCGAAATCGAGCGCGTCATTCAAATATTGTCGCGGCGCACGAAGAACAACCCGGCGCTCATCGGCGAACCGGGCGTCGGCAAAACAGCCATCGCAGAAGGCTTGGCTCAACGTGTCATCTCAGGAGACGTCCCCGAGCCGCTGCGCGACAAGCGCGTTATCACGCTCGATCTTGCGGGACTAGTTGCGGGCACAAAATACCGCGGCGAGTTCGAAGAGCGCATGAAGCGCGTCATGGATGAGATCCGAGCGGCGGCCGGAGAGATCATTCTCTTCATCGACGAGCTGCACACCCTCGTGGGTGCGGGCGCCGCTGAAGGCGCTATCGACGCGAGCAACATCATCAAACCCGCGCTTGCGCGCGGTGAGCTGCAGTGCATCGGCGCAACCACACTCAACGAGTTTCGCAAGCACATCGAAAAAGACTCGGCGTTGGAGCGGCGCTTCCAATCGATCATGGTTGGTGAGCCGTCCGTCGAAGAAACGATCGAAATTCTCAAAGGTTTGCGCGATCGCTACGAGGCGCATCATCGTGTCAAGATCAGCGATGAAGCGCTCGAAGCAGCCGCGCGCCTGAGCGATCGCTACATCACCGATCGCTTCCTGCCCGACAAGGCTGTCGATCTCATGGATGAAGCAGCCTCACGCGTGCGGCTCCAATCAACATCGCTGCCGCCCGAAATCCGCGACGTCGAGAACGAAATTCGTAAAGTACGTACGGAAAAGGAAGCGGTCATCAAGGCACAAGAGTTCGAAAAGGCTGCGCAGATTCGCGATAAAGAAGAAAAACTGCGAGCCCGCAAACAGCAAATGGAAGAAGAGTGGCGCGAGTCGCGCAGCTCTAAGGGTGCAATTACGAACACCGTTGGTCCTGAAGAGATCGCGCACATCGTCTCGACATGGACGCGCATCCCCGTCAGCAAGTTGCGCGAAGAAGAGACGATGAAACTCCTCAACATGGAAGATGCGCTGCACAAACGCATCGTCGGTCAGGACGAAGCGATCAAGGTGATCACACGTGCCATTCGTCGTGCTCGCGCGGGTCTCAAGAGCCCGATGCGTCCGATCGGTTCGTTCATCTTCCTTGGTCCAACCGGCGTCGGCAAGACCGAGCTCGCGCGAACGCTTGCGGAATTTCTCTTCGACGACACCGATGCGATGGTGCGCATCGACATGTCGGAGTACATGGAGAAGTACGCCGTCTCGCGTCTGGTCGGTGCCCCGCCAGGTTACGTCGGGTACGAGGAAGGCGGTCAGCTTACCGAAGCCGTGCGACGCCGCCCATACGCAGTCGTGCTGCTCGATGAAATCGAAAAGGCGCACCCGGATGTCTTCAATCTCCTGTTGCAGGTGCTTGAAGATGGGCGCCTGACTGATTCCCAAGGCCGGGTGGTCGACTTCAAACATACTGTCATCATTATGACCAGTAACGTTGGCACAACCGGCATGATGAAGACCGCAGAGATCGGCTTCCGGCCGATTAAAGAAGAAGGCTCGGCCGCCGTTCGCTACGAGAAGATGAAGAACAGGGTTTTGGAGGAGATTAAACACCTCTTCCGCCCAGAGTTCCTCAATCGTCTTGACGAAGTCGTCGTCTTCCATTCGCTGGATCTCGAAGAGATCAAGCAGATCGTTGCGCTCGAGCTTACCAAGGTCGTCAAGGAGCTTGAGAATCAGCGCATGACGCTTGAGGCCACGGAAGCGGCCAAAGAGCTCATCGCCAAAGAAGGCTGGGATCCGCAGTTTGGTGCTCGGCCGTTGCGGCGGGCTATCCAAAGGCTGGTGGAAGATCCGCTCTCGGAAGAGCTCCTACGCGGAACCTTCAAAGTCGGCGATCACATCCAGATGGATGCACAAGACGGTAAGACTGTGTTTACCAAGGTCGGTGAACCCCTCAAACCGCCGGCACCGGCACCTACTGGTACTTAGGCTCACGTCATCGGATAGCAAGGGGCGGCGTCGATGCCGCCCTTTTGCTTTGGAGGGAAGGGAGTAAGCGGCAACCTAACTGGGTACGAGGGAGTTAGCTGATGCTTCAGTCCACATCGTGGCTACAACGAGTGGCGCGTGGCGAGCTTTCTCGGCCACTGCGAACAGCTTTGCTGTGCGCCACGATCCTGGCAGCGATCGTCACCATCTACTTCAACGCTGTTTATCCGGTCGCACGACTCTCTGCCCTTGCGTTTTTCTACCTTATTGCAATTAACGCGCTTGTTGGTGTTCGTTGGGGAGTAGCATCGGCGCTGGTGCTCGCGGTCAGCTTTAGTCTCGCTGAGTATGCTCTAGGCCCCCCGGAATTGCGGACGATTGCGCTTGCGAACACTGGAGCGCGAATAGTAACCTTTTTGCTCGTTATCGGCCTCGTCGAGGTCATTCGTCTCCAGACCAACGCCCTCTACGAAAGACACCTGCGACGCAGCCGGCTCGAGTTGCGGCAAATGCGCGCCGAGCTTGCCCAAGCTGACGAACGCTTTCGATCTGTGGGTGAATCAATTCCGTTCGGCGTCTGGCAATGCGACGCGTCCGGTCAAGTCACGTATATGAGCGACTCCTTTCTCCAGATGCTTGGGATGACACTGGAAGAAGTACGCGATGGAGGTTGGCTGGATCGCGCCCTGCCAGAGGACGGCGAGCGGATCCGCCAAGCGTGGCGCAATCGCGCCAACTGGCCAGAAATATGGGAGGATGAATATCGCATCGTCGGAGCCGATAATCGAACGTATTCGATTTTGTGTCGAGGGCGCTGCGTCAAGAGCGAGCACGATCAAGTGCTTGGATGGACAGGTTTCAACCTCGATCTCACAGACCGATCGCGCGCGCGAGAACAGTTGCGTTTCTTGGAGGAAGCTGGCCGGCTGCTGTCCATGTCGCTTGATCCAACCACGACGCTCGAGCGGGTCGCAAACTTGACCGTGCCGCGCGTGGCCGATTGGTGCGCGGTTGAAACGCTCGATGAGAATGGAGAACTGCAAAGCGTCGCCGTCATGCACTCAAATCCAGCCAAGCTCTCGCTCGTTCGTGAACTGCGCAACTATCCGCGAGACTTATCGGAGTCATCCGGCATCCAAAAAGTACTGCGAACCGGCGAGCCACAGCTCTACGAGAGCGTAAGTGACGATATACTACGCCGAGTCGCTAAGGACGAACGACACCTGGCGCTGCTGCGTGAGCTTGGTCTTGTTTCTGGAATGGTAGTGCCGCTACGCGCGCGCGGTCATGTGCTTGGTGTCATGACCCTTGCGCAAGCCGAGTCTGGCCGGCGCTTCACTAATGAAGATCTTCGTTTAGCAGAAATCCTTGCAGCCCGTGCGGCGCTCGCATACGACAACGCGCGCATCTACGCGAAAGAGCAGCGAGTCGCCGACACGTTCCAACGCGCAAGCCTGCCGGTTTCGCTGCCGCGCATACCTGGGATCCGCTTGCACGCCACCTACTTGCCAGGCGGCAACGAATCTGAAGTTGGGGGCGACTGGTATGACGCATTCCAGATGCCAGACGGAAGGTTAGCAGTCTCGATCGGAGATGTAGCAGGCAAGGGGTTACGCGCGGCAGTCGCTATGGCAAGCATTAGGCCATCGTTACGCGGGAGCGCACTGGAAGGATTGTCGCCCGCAAAGGTTTTGGAGAAAGTCAATCAGCGGGTGACCTATGAAGGCGCGGGCATGGTCACCGCGCTGTTTGGGGTGCTCGACCCTGTCACTTTGGAATTTACCATGGCGGCTGCGGGTCATCCCTTACCGCTCTTAGCCTACCCTGACGGCCGCGTGCAAAAGATAGTTGCCAAAGGTCTTCCGCTCGGTCTCTTCGGCGACCACCAATACGAGGAAGTGACCCTGACTTTGGAACCTGGCAATTTGTTGGTGTTTTACACAGACGGCCTTATCGAATTCGATCACAACATTATTGAAGGTGAAGAAAGGCTCGCGCGGGCAGTTGCAGCAGAGGTCGAAACCGAAACACCCGACCCCTCAGCCGCGATCACTCGACGAATTATTGTCGATCCACCCAAAGACGATGTTGCATTGCTGACAATTTTGATTGCATCCCAATCGCTCGATCATGTTGATCTCGTCACCTCGTCGGTTCCCACAAGCGCGCGCGTCATCCGCCAAGCTTTGCGGCGTTTTGCACTGAGCACCGGCCTTGATAACGTTCGAACCTCCGACTTTCTTACCGCGTCGGGAGAGGCTATCAGCAACGTTATCGAACATGCCTACGGCATCGATCAGGGTACGCTGCATGTACGAGCGTTTCGCGAGGATGGGGACATCGTCGTCAAGGTCATGGACCGCGGCGCCTGGCGCGATGGGCGTCGCCAGGGGAGCGGCCGCGGATTGCCAATTATGCGCGCGCTGATGAAGGAAGTCGAGATCGAAAGGAGCGGTCAAGGCACCACGGTGAGCATGCGCATGCCATTAACGGAGCAAGCGAGTGACGACCCAAGCAACGTATCAGCTCTTACCAGCTAAGGGCGCAATCTTCGTCGCTGTCTCTGGCGAGATCGATCTTGCCAACATCGATCAGTTCAAAGCGTTTCTTGCCGACGCCGTCAAGGATGACAATGGCCCGTTGATCGTGTCGCTCGAAAAAGTCGAGTATCTCGACAGTCATACGCTCGAGGCGCTCGTCGACATTTCCAAGCGACTAAGTACCAATCGCCGTCGTTTGCTTGTCGTCGCGTCTGCCGTCAGCCCCGCGGGGCGTATCTTACGAACAGCGGGCATCGATCTTGCGGTCGCGATTTTCGAGACTCAAGACGATGCCATGCAAAACGTCCAGAAGCCGTAGGAGTGAACTGGGAAGAACTCGCGGCAATCTCGACCTTTGTCACGATGATCATCATCGCGGCGTCGGCTATCGCTGCGGTCATCCAATTGCGACACATGAGGGCCGGAAATGCGATTAGCGGCTTTCTCGGCTTCATGGATAGCTGGGCCAGTCCGCGCGCGCGCGAGCTCCAGAACTATGTTTTCAGTGGCGAGCTGCAACGCAAGCTAGACGATCCCGAGTATCGCGCTGGCCTCGAGGTAGCAAACGTTAACCGCCTCCAGCATCCTGAGGTGGAATACCTCGATTTTTGGGAATCACTTGGCATGTTTGTCAAGCTGGGTTATTTTGCTGAGGACGCGGTCATGGAATCAGGTGGCCCGATCAGTGTGATAGCGTGGAAATATCTTACGCCTGTCATCGCCATCATTCGGCGCAAGCGGGGTCCGACCGCATACGATAATTTTGAGTATTTGGTTTCTCGTGCAATGCTTTGGGAGGCGCACCACCCCGATGGCGTTTTCCCGCGCAAAACGCCGCACTTGCCGGTTGTCGATTCGTACGCCGACCCCAACGTGAAACCAAATGCACCTTGAGGCTTGGAATACCGCTTTCGCCGGTGCGACGTTTGTGGTCATCGGCGCGACGGCGATAGCAGCGCTCGTGCAACTTCGCCACCTGCGCGCCAGCAATCAGCTCAACACCCTGCTGACCCTCATGCAAATGTGGCAGACTCCCGACATGCAGCGCAATATCGGTTACGTCCGGGGTGCATTGCAGCAGGATATGAAAGATCCAAATTTTATGCGCGCCTTTGATGAGGGCTCGGTCAGCCGGAGCGATCACAAAGAAATGTTGGTAGCCGATTTCTTCGAGCAAGTGGGAACATTTTTGAAATACGGTCTCATGGATGAGCGGCCGTGGATCGATGCGGCCGGACCACAAATCATGATCACCTGGGATCGCATGGAACCGATTGTGAAAGCGTTTCGAAAAATATGGGGGCCTATCTCGTTTGAAAATTTTGAGTATGCGGCGGTTCGAGCCAAGCTATGGTTCGAAAAATATCCTAACGGATTCTACCCGCGCGACACTCCCAGGATGGATGACGTCAAAGCGCGCGAGAGCGGGGCGCAGCCATCATGAGCCCGCCCGCAACGTTTGGGATTCTTGTCGGCGGCGGCCCAGCTCCTGGCATCAACGGCGTTATAGCATCGGCAACCATTGAAGCAATCAACGAGGGCTGCCGGGTTGTCGGCATTTTCGACGGGTTTAAATGGCTGGCGCAAGGCGACACATCGCACGTGGCTGAGCTTAAGATCGAAGATGTCAGCCGTATCCACTGGCTCGGTGGCTCGATTCTGCGGACGTCGCGAACGAATCCAGCGAAAGAGGAGACATCGCTTGACAAGGCAGTGCGTTCGTTGCAGTCGTTGGGCATCACCCAGCTCCTTTGCATTGGTGGCGACGACACAACCTTTGGTGCAGCGAAGATAGCGCAGCGCGCAGGCGGCGCGTTACGTGTTGCCACGGTACCAAAAACGATTGATAACGATCTCCCGCTGCCCGATAATATGCCCACGTTTGGTTTTGAGACCGCGCGAGCTGCAGGCTCGGATATCATCGAAAGTCTCATGGAAGATGCGCGCACGACGCTGCGTTGGTATCTGGCTGTGACGATGGGGCGCAAGTCTGGTGCGCTAGCACTGGGCATCACCAAAGCATCTGGGGCCACCATCGCCGTTATTCCCGAAGAATTCCCGGGCGGACGGGTTCCTTTAACGTTGGTGCGCGACACGATTATCGGCAGCATCGTCAAGCGCCGGGCAGCAGGTCACGAACATGGCGTGGCTGTGATTGCCGAGGGCGTCGCCGAACAGCTGGATCCTGCGGCGCTGGGCGAGCTTAAAGACGTGGCACGCGACGCCTATGGTAACGTTCGCCTTGCCGACATCGATTTGGGCGACATCATCAAACAGTCGGTAACTGATTCGCTCAAAGCCATGGGTTTGGCGACCACCGTCGTTGCAAAAGACATCGGCTATGAACTGCGCTGCGCGAAGCCGCTTGCATTTGACGTTGAGTACACCCGAACGCTGGGCTATGGGGCGGTTCGCTACCTTATTTCGGGCGGTTCCGGTGCGATGGTTGCGCTACGCGGTGGGAAGGTAGCGCCGGTTACGCTCGACGAGCTGATCGATCCGGACACTGGTCGGGTGAGAATCCGCCAAGTAGACACGCGCACCGAAGCATATGAGGTCGGGCGCAAGTACATGATTCGACTTGACCCAAGCGACCTGCAGCCTCCGAAATTGTCAGTGCTGGCGGCGGCTGCCGGATTGGAAGCGAGCAAATTCAAAGAGCGCTTTGAGCCGGTTGTGAACCGCGTTTAGCGTCAATGCTTCGCTAGCTTGTCCATTCCCCGATGGTGTCTGAGCTAATTCTAACACCGACCTCGGCACGAGCCCGAATTTGGTCAGGCGGACGCACATCCCTGAGTGGTTTCTTGTGAAGCAGATGTGATCCATAAGAGAGCGCATGATAAAAATGCCAAGGCCGCGCATGCCAAGTTGCTCAGGATCGACGCACTCACCCTTACCGGCTGGGTCAAAGCCGCAGCCCTCGTCTGCTACCTCGGTGACAAATTCGCCATTTTCAAACCAGCAAGAAACGGAAAAATAGCCGTCGTTACGGTGGCCATGTTCGGCTGCGTTATTGCATGCCTCGCCGACTGCCAGAGTGATATCACCGATGTCGGACGTCAAAAGCCCGCACGCGCGTGCAAAAGATGTAACTTCGCGTCTCGCCTTCGAAACTGAAGCGATTTTGCTGGGGTAGCGGCGCTTGAGCATCTTGGTCGAGGGAGTCACTCTACTTTTAGAATTCCCTAAAGCCCAAAGCCGAAACCTCATTTTAAGGCGTCTTCGACCCGACCGAAGCGCTGGTTACCATGTTGGTGCCAAAGTAGTAGCCCAGCTCACGGTAGTCGCGGGTCTCCAATACGACAAAGTCCGCCGCCTTCCCGGTTGTTAGGCTGCCAATTTCGCCGGCCAAGCTAACCGCGTAAGCCGCGTTAAGGGTTACGGCGGCGATCGCCTCATGCGCTTCGAGCCCCATATGACGGCGCGCAAGATAGATGATCATTTGCAACGAGAAGCACGGGCAGGTTCCCGGATTGAAGTCAGTGGCAAGCGCGACGGGCACGCCCGCCTGCATAAGCTTGCGAGCAGGCGCAAACCTAGAGAGTCCTAGATAAGCGACGGTGCCCGGGCACAAGACCGCAACACTACCAGCCCGCACAAGCTGGTCGATCTCTTGGTCGTCGATAAAGTTGACGTGATCGACGGAAGTGGTACGCAGCTTAGCGGCTACTCGGACGCCCCCACTGGCGCTGAGTTCGTCTGCGTGAATGCGCAGGCGCAGACCCTTGTTTGCGCACGCGTGAAGAAAGCGTTCGGATTGTTGTGGTGTGAAGAACCCGGCCTCACAAAATGCATCTGCAAACCAGGCCACGTTCTGCTCCGCAACCGCCGGTAAGATGCGATCGCACAGCTCGTCGACAAAAGCGTCGTAACTGTCAAATTCAGGCGGCAATGCGTGTGCGCCGCAAAACGTTGGAACCACGCGCGGGAGATCAGAGCGTGCTGCAAGCTCTGCAAGTACCGACAACAGCTCAAGCTCCCCATCGACGTTTAATGCGTATCCACTTTTCACTTCCGCAGTGGTGGTTCCGTGGCGAAGCATCGAGCGAAGATGAAGCGCGCCAATCTCTAGGAGGGTTTGCCGATCGCTGCCACGAGTTTGCTCGATCGTGTAACGCATTCCCAGCGTTGGCGGTTTGCCGGCGGCAATCTGCTCAAAATCAGCAATACGGTTGCCTGCAAAGAGCGCATGCGTATGGGCGTC
>JBPYDX010000194.1:0-5187 GCA_051986115.1 Candidatus Eremiobacteraceae bacterium | reverse complement strand
GCCTACGTGTTACTCACCCGTCTGCCGCTATCACTTCATCTGTATTGCTACAAATTGGTGACCGCTCGACTTGCATGTGTTAGGCACGCCGCCAGCGTTAGTTCTGAGCCAGGATCAAACTCTCCGTTAACATCTTTATAACGCACGCCGTGCGTGCGCTAAATCTTAACGAGCTGTTTGTGGCTCTTTAGCTGCATCGTGCGCGATCGGCTGGCGATCGAAATGCACGACGCGTACAACATCAGGGGGGCTAAAACCAAACCTGATGAGGATCGTTCTAAGCGATCGAATAAATTCAAACCGCTGTCACGACATTGATTGACTTCCCTCGAGAGAAAATAATAAGACCGGCTTACGCCGGCCCCAATCTCTCCGCTCGATGGGACCCACGAATTATTCGCGTTTGCGCTGTTTAGTTTTCAAAGAACAAGCTAATACCATTTGGCCGCCAAACGGACCAAAATTCGTGCGTCCAAGTGAGCGCACCTGGGTTTTAGCCACGCAGAACATTGTAACATCAAGGTTTGGCGGCGTCAAGCAGACCAGTAGCAGGCTATTGTCCCGCAGCCGGTCAGCCTAAAGTCGGCCGAAGAGGCACCCTCTCCGGCCGGTTCTATCTTTATGAACGCTCGAAGCGACCGAAAAGTTCCGGAAAGCCGGCCCTATGAGCCTACTTGCCCCCGCAAACGACGTAGACGTCGGCTACTTCTTCTTGTCGTACCAAGCTGTTGCACGCCATCTTGAGCGCATACTCGCTGGAAGCGCGTGCCATTGCGACCGGCACGCCGATTATCGTGTGCTCGTTGGGCCGCACTGCTAAGCCGGTTAAGATCTGCACGGCATACCCCGACTTTGTCAATTCAACTCGATATTGGCCGCCTGAGAGCCCACCGACACGAAAGGTGCCATCATGAGCCGAAAGTGTTGAACCAAGAAGCTTCGGATTATTCGACTCTTCATCGGCAAACACTTCGACTTTGACCGCGCCGATAGGGTGATGAGTTTTCTCGTCGATTATCTTGCCGCTAATTGCTGAGTTGCTTTGCGCTTTGGCCGCGCCAACACAAATCGTGCCAACGACAAAAAGAACGGCCAGCGCCAGGGCTGCGGATTGTAGCTTCATGATCTTGCTCCCCCATCGGGTTTTACCCACTGCGGGCTACTTCAAGCGGCAGTGACGTACATCACTGGAACAGTCGGTGACTGCACCCATGCCGATATCTTCCTTTAGATGAGTGTAATCCCCGACGTTAAGGCGCTGGAAAGCGCCGTCTTTGCGTCCGCCGATGAGCGGCTCAGCTCCTTGCTTGAGCTGGGCTTAGGCCTTGCGCCCACGGCGGTTAACCTTGAAAGTTTCATCGAACAGTGCCGTCACCGCGCGCAGGGACTCGGGATTTCAGAATCTGCTTACTTTGATTTACTTGCGGCCGGTGGGCCGTCCGCGCGCACTGAGTGGATGGCGTTATCCCCCGTCCTTACGGTTGGCGAGACATTTCTTTTCCGAGACGTGGCGCTGTGGCGGCTCATTGAGAAAACGTTGTTGCCCAGCTTACTTTCCCTCACGCGGCCAGTGTGGCTGTGGAGTGCGGGCTGTTCCACCGGTGAGGAAGCCTACACGCTTGCGATCGTCGCGCGACGCGCCTTGCCCACCGGGTCCTTTTCCGTTTTAGGCAGCGATGTCAATCCGCAAGCAGTGGCGGCTGCGCGCGTTGGCGTTTACACACAGTGGTCGCTGCGTGGCGTTGAACCCGCTAACCTGGATGGCCTCATCGTCTCGGGCACGCAAACCGTGCGCGTGCACGATGACATAAAAACATCCGTTCGGTTTGATACGCACAATCTTTTAGACGCTAGCGCCTATCCGCCGGCCGGCATGTCATCGTTTGAATGTATACTTTGCCGTAACGTTCTCATTTACATGACCGCCACAGCACGGGCCAAAGTGATCGAGAATCTGTCAAGTTGCCTTACGCCCGGCGGCGTTTTAGTGCTTGGCCATGGCGAAGCGGCCGGTGTTGCGGTTGGTGATCTTGTTGTTGAGCGTTACGACGCGGGTGTCGTTTACCGCAAACCTATTAAGTCATTGTCGATTGAGGCACCAAAGCCGGCGACAAAATCAAGCACTCGGCGATCGAACGCCAAACCGACACATACCATTCGCTCCCAGCGGGCACAAAGCCACACGCGCGGCACGCACAAACCGTTCGATCACGATAAGGGCATCGATCGTGCACAGCGGATTGAACGCGAAAACAAAGAACAGGCGCGCGTTTTGCTTTCCGAAGCGCTACGTCAAGCGCGCAGCGGTCAAAGCGACGCAGCAGAACGCAATGCGACGCAGGCGATGGCCGCCAATCCGCTCGATCCGGACCCGCACGTTTTGCTTGCAGCACTGCTGGCAGCGCGCGACTCGTTCAAACAAGCAGAGAACGCTTTGCGGCGAGCCCTGTTTTTGGATCCCGCGTGCATCCCGGCACTTTGGCAGCTTGGCACGCTCTACCGCATGACCAATCGAGATCGACAGGCAGCATACACATTCGCACGACTGCTCGCGCGACTTGAGGGCTTGCCACCGGACAAAGAAGCCCTGCCCTTTGACAATTTGACGGTGAGCGAGCTAACGACTTTGCTGCGCGCAGCACTGGGAGAGCCCAGCAATGCTTGAGCGCAGCTTCACCAACGCCACCGCACTCGCAGCGCATCACACGCACTTGCTGGCACGCGTCGACCGCTTCGATCTCGCCATTCCGATTTCGTCGATCATTTCATTTCATGAAGCGCCGGCGATCTTTGCGGTTCCCTGTGCCCAGCCCGGAATTGCGGGCGCCATACAATTTCAAGGTCTGGCTGTTCCGGTGTTCGACTTGCGGCGCAGTTTGCGCCTCGAGCCAAAACCCGTCGCGTATTCAGATCGTCTCATTTTGCTGGATGTAGGCGTTCGTATTATGGCGGTCGTGGTCGATGAAGTACGCGAGTTTGTCGAGCTCACGCGAGTCTTAGACGAGGGTCTCGACACGCTGTTCGGCGACAGCCCTATCAATGCGAAAGTCATCACCGGCATCGCTTGCGCGCCCGACTTGTGCGCCATCATCGACCCGCTTGGAACGTTGCAACCGGATATTTGGGATGCGCAAACCGTCGATACCGTTTACCAGCAAAGCCTCAGCGAGCTCGATCCACTGTGGTCTCGCACCAAGATGTTGGCAGAAATTCCTCATCCCGCACACGCTCTGGGTTTGGAAGCGGCAATTTTCCAGATCAGCGGCCAACGCTTTGGCGTCGCGCTCGACTCTATCACCGAATTCTTTACGCAAGTCACGCACGCGCCCATCCCCATCCGTTCGAGTATCGCTGTGTCGTTGCTCAACCGGCGCGGTGAAGGCGTCATGCTTTTCGACCCGCGCCCGGTCCTGGGCTTGACACCGGCTCAACTGCCCGCGCGTGTTGACGGATTAATCTTGGCCGGCGAACGCTCGCGTATGGCGATCCCAGTAGACAAAATGGAAGGGTTGGGAATGCTGCCGCATTCTGATTCATCCATTCCACTTGGGAAATTTTGTTTGTCCGTACACCCAAGCGCGCAGGGCGCCGTCTTACTCTTAGATGTCCCAGCATTTCTCCATCACGCACAGTCCGCATTTGCTGGCCGCCCGGCAGCCGGCGCGGTCGCCTAACACGAGGTAAGCATGACTACTCACGGCACGCTCACGACGCTGCACGATAAATTCTTTAAAGAAAAGACCATTAGCCGTCGCATATGGAGCATGGTCTTTTTGTTGGCCGGCATTGTCGCCGTGCAAATTATGATCACGATCGCGTTGCCGAAGGTCATCTTCAGCCGCGAGCGCAGCGTTATTGATAGCCTCGAACCTATCATCTTAACAAGCACCGACGTGCGCCGCGATGTGCTCAGCATGATCGGCGGAGCTGCGCAATGGGGCCTCACTGGCAAACCAACCGACCTAGCCTTATACCGCTATGGTCTGTCGGCTCTTCCCAATGACATCACAACGCTCAAACTCGTCGGTGCATCCAACCGCAGCCACGACCTTGATGACAAAATCGATGCTTTAGCGTCAGCGGCACAAGACGAGTTTAGCACAATCCAGGCGATCGTTTCCGGCGCTGACGTCAACCCTGAACACATCAATAGACAAGTCGCGGCCGGCATCGTTGACGAGCGCGACAAGCTAGCCAAGTTCATGACCGCGGAGCGCGAGCTCTCACAGGCAGTCGAGCACGAGCGCGAGATGCGTGAGCGCCAAGCGGCTACGCTGATGGCGGCGTTAGTTTTGTTCTTGCTCCTCACGTCGTTGACGGTGGCCGCTATTGCCTTCTACGTTGCCAAGCGCAACGTGGACACCGTGAGTAAGGCAGCGCGCGAATTGTCTGAAGTTTCGGCGTCAATCGCGTCCGGTGATTTTACAAGCCGCGTTGACCTCAAAACCGAAGACGAGCTCGAAACGCTCGGCGAAGCGCTCAACAACATGGTCGAGAAGCTTGGTCTCTCGCTGCAGCAGGTGCAAAGCACAGTCAACGAGTCGACAGTCGCCGTCATGCAGATTGCCACCACCGCACAAGAGCAAGAGCGCATGACGACACAGCAATCGGTGGCGATGAGCCAGATCTCCCAAACAATTCAAGAGCTCAACTCGTCGTCTCAGAACACTGCTTCGCAAGCCGAAAATATCTCGGCGAAATCGATCGAAAGCGCCGACATTGCGCGACGCGGTCGAGCCGACGTGGAAACAAACGTTTCCATGATGTTGCAACTACGCGACCGCTTCCGCCAAACGAGTGACCGCATTGCGCATCTCTCCGAACAGATCGCACAAATCGGAACGATTACGCGAACGGTCGCCGATTTTGCGGCACAGACGAACTTGTTGGCGCTCAATGCCGCCGTCGAGGCGGCGCGCGCCGGTGAGCAGGGCCGCGGCTTTGCTGTGGTCGCCGCAGAAATTCGTAAACTCGCCGATCAGAGTAAAACAGCAACCGAACGCATCGACGCTCTGACACACGAAGTGCAACGGGCTTCTGATGAATCGGTTATGGCCATGATTGAAGGCAGCCGCAACGTTGATGAAAATGCAAGCCACGCGGCCCAGACCGGTCAAGCAATTGCAGAAATCATCGAGACGCTGCAGCACACCGTCGAGTAGATGCAAGAGATTGCGCTCGCTGATA
>JBPYDX010000193.1:0-4737 GCA_051986115.1 Candidatus Eremiobacteraceae bacterium | reverse complement strand
ACAATTAAGTTGTTGACTGCATCAGCTGTGCTCCATGCGCTTGGTCCCGATCACCGCTTCACAACAGAAATCGTTTCAAATACAAGCACCGACGGCGGCCGTTTAAACGGCAATATTTGGCTCGTCGGCGGTGGCGATCCAGAGTTGAGCAGCGATGATCTGCGTCGAGGCGTCCATGAGCTGCAACTAGGCGGAGTGCAAGATATCGGTGGTGACGTGATCGCCGATGGGTCGCGCTATGGAAAAGACCAAGTCGCTGCCAGTTGGCTGGCCGATGACCTCCAATATGGATGGGCGGCACCGGCAAGTGCACTTTCTATCGACGGTGGATCAATACAATTTACCATTACGCCGCGCGCCGGAAGCCAAGCCGACGTTTCGGTAGATCCGCCGGGGCAGCGCGTTATCGCCTCGGTTGCAACGGTTTCGTCGGATGCGGACAACACGCTGCAGATCGATGCGCTCCCAAACGGATACGGTTTTGAAGTTAGCGGCCAAATTCCATACGGCGCGCCGCAAAAGTATTGGCGTGCCGTCGCGCACCCGACGCGAAACGCCGCAATTGCCCTGCTCGCAATGCTGCGCTCGGCGGATATAAGCGTCGGCGGGTCGGCAAGCGTTGGAAACGCGCCGTCGGATGCAACGGTTTTGTGGCGCCACCAATCGCGAACGCTAGATCAAATTATCAAGCAGATGTTTTTTTTGAGCGACAATCACGTTGCCGAAGAATTGCTGCGAGCTGTTGGCTGGAATGCAACCGGGCTTGGTGACATCGACAGCTCACTCGCCGCCGAACGCGCCTTCATGCACGCCTCCAGGATTCCATCCGCCGGTATAGTTTTGGCTGATGGGTCCGGGCTTTCTGAACAAAATCGATTGACTGCCAACGCGCTTGGCGCTGCGCTTTTATACCTGCTCGATCAGCGCTTACCTGAACCCGCGTTTACCCTGCTGCCGCGCGCTGGCCTTGAAGGCACTGTCAGCGTGCGTCATTTAGCTCCTGCAACGCTTGGCCGTGTGTTTGCTAAGGACGGATACATTGATGGGGCAAGCGCTATCGCCGGCTATGTTCTCACTGCCCACCACGGGCCTGTCGTCTTCGCATTTTTAGTCAACAATTGGCAATACGGCCTTGATTCCGTGTGGGCTGACGAAGATGCGACGCTCGATTTGCTCGCTCGACAATAACCTAGACGACTGCGATTGATGTACCAGGGAAATAGGCTTGCAAAATTTGACTCGCATTCATTCCAACGTCCGCACGGCCGCGCGCGCCCCACTGACACATACCAACACCGTGACCAACGCCGTGGCCAAGCAATGCGAAGCCATCGCCATCGCGGGAGATGTCGAACAGCGAGCTCGGAATGACTTTATATCCCAACATTGAGAGCGCGCGTGAATAAAACTCGCGCCCGTCGATGCTGACGGAAAAACTCGATCCTGCAGCCACGACCGTCTTAACGCGCCCATCTGGCCAGCGCTCCGTGACAGTCACCGAGGTTAGCTGATTGGCGGGCGTGTCGACAACCCGCGCCATCGATGGCGTGGCGACAGAGTTCTTCCAACGAAAATAGGGCGAATTTTCGCAATAGGGACGACCGTCTGAGCCGGTGTCGGAGATGCCATTCAAATACGGGGGCGCCGGCTGGCCCGTAAGTTCCATTGACGAGGCGGTGTGACCACCGCACGACGAGCTGTAGAAGACCGACGCGGGAGCGCCATTCCAAACCACAATTTGGCCGGCCGTATCGTGCGCGCTCGCAGCGAGGCTGGGTGCAATGTCATCAATGCCGCGATACACTTGGCTTGATGTATCGTCGTTGAGATCGTACTCGCTCGAGGCGTGCAAAAGGCGTGAGCGCGCTGCATAGGTGCGAACAGCAATAGCTTGCGCCCGCAATGACTCGGTCGGCCAGCCCGGGCTTACTTCAGCTGACATGACCGAGGCCACGTAGGTTTCCACATCAACTTCATTGACAACATAGAACACCGCACCCCGCACTTGGGCAAACAGCGTTCCGGTGTAACGGCGCACTATTTGCGAACCGTCGCTTGAGAAGGCGTTGACGTCCAGGTAAGGGTTTGCACTCACCGCGACGACATTGTTGCCAATGGTTTGCGAGACGTTGCCGGTTGAAAAAGTTTTGGAGGCGGCGTCAAAAGTGTCGGCGCCGATCGCAAGGCGGTTTATCTGTAAGCCTGCAAAAAGATGAACGCGCAACGGAGCTGAGAAATTAACCGTTTGCGCGCAACGCGCGCTTACGGGCATAAAAGATGCGGAGCCAATCGCTCCCGCGACGAGTGTTACGAAATGACGCCGCTGCATGTTGGCGTCGGTCGCACGTCCATGTACCTTGTGCAGCGTTTTCGGTCTCGAGGCTTGTGTCCTTGCAGCCACGATAGGCTGCACGACGCGAAGCGTGGAAAGTGCCGGCATGATGAAGCAGCTGCTGGTCATTTTTTTGTGTGGCATTGTGATCGTTGCATTAGCGTCAGCCGGCGCGTGTGTCGTCGCTACCTCGCAGCCGATTGCGAACAGCGGGGCGTACACAAAAGCACCCGCACTAGGCATCCAGATTGGCACTTTACCGCATGGAAGGTACGATGCGATTACTGATGTCGCAGGCGTGGAAGTCGGGCAGGTTACGCACATTGTGGGTAACGGTAAACTTGTGCCAGGTGTGGGTCCCGTTCGCACGGGCATAACGGGCATTATTCCCCGCCCCGACATTTGGCATCACCGTCTGTGGGCTGCCGTGTGGCCTCTGAACGGGAACGGTGAAATGACCGGTTCTCTGTGGGTCAACGAGGCAGGCTTTTTGGAGACGCCGGTCGTTCTCACCAATACCCTGTCCGTCGGACGCGTCGACGACGGCGTGATCTCGTGGATGATCAAACACAATCCCAAGATCGGCGTCCAAGAAGATGTGCCGCTTCCGGTCGTCGCTGAGATCAATGATGGCTTCCTCAACGATCAGCAAGGCCGCCACAATCTGCCCACTGACGCGGTTAGCGCTCTTGATTCGGCGCGAAGCGGTCCGGTTGAGCAAGGCGACGTCGGCGCCGGTACCGGCGCCGTTGCGTATGCTTTTCATGGTGGCATCGGCACTGCATCGCGTGTAACCGACAAGTCGGATGGGGGTTACACAGTTGGCGTGCTGGTCAACATCAATACGTTTGGTCGTCGCCAAGATTTTGCCGTCGATGGGGTTCCGGTAGGCGCTAACATCAAAGATCTTCAGCCGTATGAAGGCAAAACCAGCGAAGGTTCCATTATCATCGTCGTCGCGACCGACGCGCCCCTAGTGCACGAGCAGCTCATCGACCTCGCCAAGCGAGCGGCGCTGGGTTTGGCACGCACCGGCGGCTCGTCGCGCGAAGGTAGTGGCGACTTGATCATGGCATTTTCAACCGCCGACGAAGTCTTGTACGCGTCGGATCAGCGCACGTTCCAAACAACGGTGATGGACCGCGCGTACATCAACCCAGTTTTCGTGGCTTGCATCGAGGCAACCGACGAAGCGATTGTCAACGCGTTGCTCTCAGCGAAGACGATGACCGGCCGTGATGGTAATACGGTCTACGCTCTCCCCCACGATCGGCTGATGCAGATCATGCATCGTTATGGCCGGTAAGGGTAAGCTCTTTCGAGCGGCGGCCAGTACCGCGGATATCTCCGTTGGACGAGAACGCTTGCGCGTTGCCTGGACGAACGCCGGCATCTGCGCCGTTGTCAGCGAGTCGCTCAGTGCGACCAAAAAGCTCGAGCGCCGTCTTAACATGGAGCTTATCGAAGCGAAGCCCCCCGCGACATTGCGGCGTGCGCTCGCGGCAGCGGCTCAAGGTCGAAGTGATAACTTTCCGATGGATTTGAGTTGGGCGCGTGATTTTGAACGAGATGTGCTCCTAGCTGCGCGAGACATTCCCTACGGGCAGACGCGTTCGTACGCTTGGCTGGCGCGTCAGGCTCGCCGGCCGCTTGCGGTTCGAGCAGCCGCCACAGTCATAGCGCACGATCCATTGTGGTTGTTCATCCCGTGTCATCGCGTTATCTACTCCAGCGGCAAAGTTGGACCGTACGGCTCCACTGGCCAAAGACGCAAGTGGGAGCTGCTCAAGCGCGAGGGCGTGATGATCGACGAACCTCACAGCGTGAAGAGGAAGCGTTCCAGGAATCGATCGCGAACGACGCGCTGATGAATATCACGCTCGAGATAATGCTGTTTTTTGCGGCCGGCCTGCTCGTGGGTGCGATTATCGTTTGGTTTGCCCATCTAGTTGATACGCGCAGCCTACGAGAAGCAGTACAAAATCGAGATGCAAAGCTCGACAAGCTGCAAGACGACCTTACCGACGCATTATCGACGCGCGCAGCGATGGAAGCAAAGCTTGGTGCTGAGGGGAAAGCTACCACCGAAAAGCTCTCGCTGCTCGACGACGCGCAGCGCAAACTCAGTGATGCATTTGCTGCGCTTTCATCTCAGGCGTTGCAAAGCAACAACAAGTCGTTTCTCGACATGGCAACGCTGGCGCTATCCCGATACCAGGCAGAAGCCAAAGGCGATCTTGAAAAGCGGCAGCAGGCGATCGAGAGCACCCTCAAACCTGTGCAAGAATCGTTAGCGAGAGTGGATAGCGCCATCAGTGAGATGGAGAAGCAGCGCACAAGTGCCTACGCATCGCTCCACGAGCAGGTGAAAATACTGTCTGAAACCCAGGCGGTGCTGCGAGCTG
>JBPYDX010000192.1:0-6974 GCA_051986115.1 Candidatus Eremiobacteraceae bacterium | reverse complement strand
CTCAGGTCGATATCGTCGATCGAACGGGAACGATGGATCACTTCAACGTGACCGTGCGTTCTCGCGAGTTCGAGGGAAAGACGCTCATAGAGCAACATCAATTGGTCTACGGCGCGCTAAAAAGCGCGCTCAAAGACGGCCGCGTCCACGCGGTCGAACTCAAAACACTCATCCCCGCAGAGTAATGATAAATGTCAGAACAACTCAAAGAAGAAATCGACCGTGAAATCGCCGGCAACAAGATCCTCGTCTACGGCAAAGGCACCAAAACGATGCCGCGGTGCGGATTCACGCTCGAAACCATTCAATTTTTCGACGGCTTCGGCTACCCGTTCGAAGTAATCGACGTTTTGGAAAACACGCCTAAGCGTGAAGCACTTTCCGAAATGACCAATTGGCCGACGCTGCCCAAGGTTTTTATCAACGGCAAATTTTATGGCGACACCGACATTTTGGGACCGATGGCTGAAAATGGTGAACTCGAGCGTGTTCTGGCGGAGGCATTTGCCGACGCTAGAACTTAACGGTCCAGTGTACCTCGTTTCACGGGTCTAGAGCCTACTGCTTCTTCACTTAGAGGGCGAGCGTCGCGCGAGCGACGAACGGGTCCGTCCCGGGTTTGGCGGCCTCTTTACTGTCCGCCCAACGCGGCTTTACAAGTGACATGCGAAAACTTTTTGGACGCGGATCGGAAACGGATTTCAAGCTTCAACCCAACGGCAGTGGGTTGACTGGGCCTGCGTTCACAGCCGCGACCGTGCTTGCAATTGCGCTCATTGTTTCCGTACTAGGGTCGGTTGTTACGTATCTCCGCGTCGATGACGCATACGCGCGCCAAAATGCCGTCGTTCGAGCGCAAACTGAACTACAAAACATCCTCAAAGCGCAGCTCGACGAAGAAACATCGGTTCGCGGCTTTATAGCCTCGGGGCAACGCAATTTTCTCACGCCATATTATGAGGCTCGGCCAAACTTCGATACGAGCATGGATCAACTGCAGCGCTACTTAGAGCAGGCACATCTACAAGAGAGCTACGCACTCGTCTTCGATATTCGTCGGACCAACGGGATTTGGGAGAAACAAGTCGCTGAACCACTCTTGACAAGGCCGACGGCACCTGGCGAGATGGCGCGGTTGCAGCAAGGTAGGTTGATGGTCGACCAGGAGCGCAAGGACTGCGGGCAACTTGCTTCGATGTTGACCGATCAATCAAAAGCGGCTGAAGATACGGTCAAGTCGCTCCTGTTGCGGGCAGCTGTATTGACCGCTGCCCTCATGCTGCTCTTCGGCGTGGCAGCGATCATTGCGGACGTCGTTCGATCGAGAACACAGGCAGCGCTTGATCGCGAGCGAATCGTCGGCGATACGCTGCAACGTGCCTTTCTTAGCGGCTGGGATGTTTGTTCTTACCTTCGCGTAGGCACCGCGTATGTCTCGGCTGCGCGCCATGTTGCTGTTGGCGGCGATCTTTTTGACGTGCACAGCATTGATGACTGTCGCTGCTTGCTCGTGGTGGCGGACGTCAGCGGCAAGGGCCTTGATGCCGCGGTCGATACAGCCTTTGTCAAATATTCCTTGCGCTCGCTTGTCGAAAACTATGAAGACCCATCGGTCATCCTCGCAAAGTTCAACGCATCCTTCATTAAGTCTATCCGCGACGAAACGTCATTTGTGAGCCTGTTTGCTGGCGTGATCGATTCGCGCGCCGGCACTTTACACTATGCAAGTGCGGGTCACTCGCCCGTGTATTTGCGTCGCGATGACGACGTGCGACAGCTTCCAGTGACTGGTCCCCTCATCGGGCTACGCATTGAGGACGAGTTCCCATCCGTTGAGGAAGCCCTGCTGCCCAGCGATATCTTGGTGCTGGCAACCGACGGACTTACCGAAGCGCGCGATACCGCAGGAATGATGATCGACGACGCTGGCGCGATGCGCATTATTCGTCAAGCGCCTCGTTCTCCTCAAAAGCTTGCTGATTATATCGTTTCGGAAGTCACCAAAGCTTCTGGCGGGCGCATAGCCGATGACCTCGCGTTGCTTGTCGTCGAGCTTGTGCCTGACGAGCGACGCAGCTCCGTTTTCCCAAGCACCACTGCAGCGCAGACTCAAACCGGCATTCATGCCGGCAGTCCAAGTTAGCAGGACACTCCCCCGTGCGCCATGGTCTCGTCTGCGAAGACTGCGGTGATGTTTTGTGGATAAGCCAAGGCGTGCTCAACTTGCGCTGGCTGCGCGACCGCGAACATGTCGTGCGGGAGGTTTCCGAACATACAACGTCGGGCCTGGAAACGTGGATGAACGAGGGGCTTGCCTTCTTAGACGAGCATCGCGGGCACAGCGTTACGATCGTCTCAGAAAACTGAAAGAAAAGAGCGAGGTCTTCTAGCCTCGCTCTTGAGAGTCGGTCGTTTACGTTATTTGCGTTTCTTTTTGGCCGTCTTTTTTGCTTTCTTCTTTGCCACTATCGTACACCCCCATTCTGCGGAGTCAATGGATGCAGCGCTTTTCTTTCTTTAGGCGCGGCGTCGTACTCTACGTGCGGTTCGCCGGACTCTACGAACTGCTCGGCGGACTCTGCGCCGGACTCGACGGACGGCTCGCCGGGCTCTCGATCTCCGGACTACCTTCCTGACTCTGGCGCGTCGGACAGTGCGGCGGACGGTTCTCTTTACCTTTCTCGCTGCGCGTCGTCGTTTTGCCATTGGTACACCTCCATTCTGCGGAGTCAATGGGGTTACTCAGCTCTTTGTGTGAGCTTAGCGCAATAGTTGTCGTTTTTGGTGATATGTTCCTCTCTCACGCGTGGATGTGCGCGGCGGTTTGTTCGCGCAACCGAATTCCTGATCGATGATATTTTGTTGCGATCATCTCTGCAAGAATCGCAACCGCAATCTCATCGGGAGATTGCGCGCCGATGTCGAGACCAATAGGGCCGTGCAAGCGATCGACAGCATCTTGCGAAACACCAGCTTCAAGCAATCGCGCACGTCGTGCAGCTTGCGTTTTTTGGGAACCGATTGCACCGACATAGCGCGCACGAGTGGGCAGCACGCGCAGAAGTGTTGGATCATCAAACTTTTCATCGTGCGTCAACACTGCAACGTATGTGTTTTCATCAAGAGGAAGCGAGGGCAGCGCATCGTCGGGCCACTCAATGATGAGCGCACGCGCAAGGGGAAACCGCTCGTGATTGCACAGCGCTGGCCGCGGGTCGATGACGGAAACGGCGAACCCAGCTTGGCTGGCCATTTGGCATAGCCCAATGGCGATGTGCACAGCGCCGACGATGATAAGGCGCGGATCGGGAACGTTTGAGTCAATAAAGACATCGATGTCCCCAATCGTGACCGTTTTCGACTGTCCGTCTGCCATCAGAGGCAGCGCTTGTTCAATCGCGGTTGCTTGCAAGACAGCATCCCCCAACGTGCCGGTCACTGTGCCATCGGAAGCGATGAAAATTTTGCTGCCGATATTGCGCGGTCCGCGGACGATCGTTGCCACAGCGTAGGTCTGTTCGGGATTGATTGCGAGCGGTTGGACCAGCGGCTCGATGAACACGTCGATCGCGCCGCCGCAGCTCAAACCCACATCCCACATCATAGCCTTGTTGATGCCGTAACGCGCTATGGTGGGAGTTCCGGACGTCAGCACTGCTTGAGCTTCTTGTGCGACGGCAGACTCCACACAGCCACCACTCACCGAGCCCGCGATCTTACCGCTTGCGGTAATTGCCATTTTCGCTCCTTCGGAGCGCGGTGCCGAACCATCAACCTTGATAACCGTTGCGAGTGCAAGTTGCTCGCCCGCTTTTTGCCAGCGTTGAACGTCTTCAAAGATATCTTTCATCGTTTCACCCAGCTTGTTGACGTCGCGTCGGCCGATGTCGGCCGACTGACCGCAGCTGCAACACCAGCTGCGCCAAACTCTTGAGATTGTGCGCGGGAAGAAAGTCGTCGATATATGGAAGCGCTGCCTGCATGCCAATCGTCTGTGGGCGGTAATTGCGCCCTCCGAGCAATGGATTAAGCCAAATGAGACGATAGCTCGAGCGTTGCAAGCGTTGCATCTCGCGAGCCAACAGCCCCACATCGCCGCGATCCCAGCCGTCACTAATGATGATAACGATCGCCCCGCGCGCCAAGACGCGGCGCGCCCAACGAATGTTGAACTCGTGCAGGCATTCGCCGATCCGCGTGCCGCCGCCCCAATCGGCAACACTCGCAGCTACCTCGTCAAGCGCCTCATTCACGTCCCGACGTCGCATTTGCCGCGTAATGCGCGTCAAACGGGTGCCAAAAACGAATGCTTCGACGTTACCGAGTGAATGGCGCATGGCATGCATGAATTGCAGTAGCAGCCTGGAGTAACGGTCCATCGATCCAGAGATATCACACAACAACACAATGTCGCGATGTTTGACGCGCTGCGCTCTTGTGTGCAGCGGCAGCGGTTCGCCGAGCTGTCGCAGACTCGAGCGTAGCGTGCGTCGCGCGTCAAAAATGTCGCCGCCCCGACCGGCGATGGTGCGACGTGACTCTCGTTTACCCAGTTCGAGGGCGCGCTTGCGAACCAGGTCATGTGCCAGCGCCACCTCACCATGCGAAAGGTGTGAAAAATCCTTTTCGCCCAACGCCTCGGTAAAGCTGTAAGTAAAGCTGCGGTCGCCGTGTGGGTCGACTTTTGCATCGACTGCATCGCTGTGTTCGCCCCGCGCGTTGGGCAGCGCGAGGGAAGGGCGTGCAAGCGATGAAGCAGTCGCGGAGTCTTGGGCTCTGCGCAGCCGATCGTCTAATGGTTTTTGATCGGCTGCGGTGCGAGCGTCTGTCGCGTTTTGTGCTGGAACCTTTTCCTTTTCAGCGCGCAACAACGCAGAAGACCAAAACGCGTCGAAAGTAGCGCTGAAGCGGCGGCGCTCGTCAGCGTTGCGAACAAAGATAGCCTCGCCAGCGGCCTTGACGTCGGCACGTGATGCAAATCCGATCGCCGCCAGAGCTTGTTCAAAAAGCGCGATGCGCTCGGGTTGGGCGCCTAGACCAAAGCGGCGCAGGACGCGACCAAAGAGGATGATGTTTGAAGCAAGCGACACGGCGTTCACGCTGATGCCGCCACCTTTTGTGCTTCGCGCACGCGAGCGGCGAGGCCGCTCTGGCGCACTTTCTTGACATCTTCTTGATATTTGAGCAAGGCACCGATGGTTTCCGCCACAATGGCTTCGTCGAGCGTTGTCTGACCGAGAGCGAGCAGCGCTTGCGCCCAATCGATCGTTTCAGCTACACCCGGTTGCTTGTAGAGCGCGTCCGAGCGCAGCGATGCAACAAACGAAGCCGCTTCGCGTGCCAACGCGTGGCTGATGCCGGGCACTTTGGTTTCTGTAATATGTGCTTCGCGTGCAAAATCTGGATAGTCAATCCAATGATAGAGGCAACGTCGTTTGAGAGCGTCATGCACTTCGCGCGTTCGGTTACTCGTGACGACGACAACGGGAGGCCGGGTGGCGGTAAAGGTTCCAATCTCGGGCACCGTGACAGAAAAGTCGGAAAGCAGCTCGAGCAGGAATGCTTCAAATTCTTCATCTGCCCGGTCGATCTCGTCGATCAGCAAGACCGGTGGCTGCTGATCAGTGTTATCAATTGCTTGAAGCAGCGGACGCTTGATGAGGAATTGTGGCCCGAAGATTTCCTGTTCGGTTGCGGCGCTCCCAGCGCCGCCGCGTGACTCCGCTAGGCGTATGTGCAGTATTTGGCGTGCATAATTCCACTCGTAAACGGCATGATTGACATCTAAGCCTTCATAGCATTGCAAGCGAATGAGCCTGCGCCCAAGGCCTGCGGCTAACACCTTAGCGACTTCGGTTTTGCCTACGCCGGCTTCGCCTTCTAAGAACAGTGGCTTATGCAGCTTCAACGCGAGGAAAATGGAAACAGCGAGAGCGCGATCTGCGATGTACTGATGCTGTTCGAGAATTTGACTCACATCGTCAATCGAGCAAACGAGACTTTGGGGCATGTTGTTGGCTTCACGACCTCAAAGCAGCCGGCCTGCGCAGTTGTCGCTCGCTAATGCAGGCCGACTAAAGTCGCGCCGTCTTGGCAGCGCATGAACGAAGCTCGCGGCAGGGCGACTCTTGCTGCTTCGCAAAATTGTCATAAGTGATGCGCTGGCTCCTCGGCGGCCTTGTGGTGGCCGCCGTTATCGTCCTCATCGCAGCTTTTTATCCGAATGAGAATGCTCCTGATCGGGGACCCGCTCAAACAATCGGCGGTGAGCTGCCTGCCCTCACTTTGCCAGCGCTGCACGGCTCGCAGTTAAGCCTGCAAGCACTGCGTGGCAAAGATACATTAGTGAACGTATGGGCAACCTGGTGCGGACCATGCCGACGAGAAATGCCTGCGCTGAGTATGCTTTCCCATACGATGGGCCCGAAGCTTACTGTTGTTGCGATCGATCAAGGGGAAGACGCAAAGGTGGTCGACGCCTATATTCGAGAGTTCAAAGTGTCATTTCCAATTTATTTGGATCCTGATCAGCGCATGGGCACGACGCTGCACTTGGTCGGATTACCCAGTTCATTTTTTGTCGATCGCAATGGGGTTATTAAAGATGCAGTCGACGGCGAGATGACGTATCAGATGATGTCTGACAAAGCCCACGCGCTGGTTGCCGGCGGTTAGCAAATATATATATATGAAGCATCAGATTTTGAAATTGTCAATTCCGCCCATGGTCAGAGCAGCCGTTTTGTGCGCCGCGCTGCTGCTGATATTTGCGGTCGTCGCGATGGGCGGCTGCTACAACAACAGCTCGACGAACCCAAGCCCAAGTCCAACACCAGTGCCGAGCTTTTCAGCCACCGCTGGCCCTTCACCGTCACCAACCGCAACCGCGAACGCGATCGTCGTAATGGACTACAAAGGCGGCAGCGTACCCCCGACAATCGATCCGACCTACGGTTCGCTTACTGGCTACCAAC
>JBPYDX010000191.1:0-4613 GCA_051986115.1 Candidatus Eremiobacteraceae bacterium | reverse complement strand
AGGCGAAATGCGCGGACCTGCACCAAAGGGCATGAACGCCTGATTATCAATACTGCGCGTGATCATCCGCTTCAATGTGGGGTCGAACCGCTCAAGATTTCACCGTGCGTGAGAATGGTCATCGCGGAGCGGAAGGGGTCGGAGTTGGCCTAGTGCGAATGTTACCAGCGCCTTGTCATCGCTAGACTGTTTCATCCAATGCACCGGGCTTTCTACCTAATATCGCGCCTCTGCTGATCCAGTCGCCGGGAATCTCCAATCGGCATCTGATCCCTTCAGAAGCAAACACGAGCTCAACTTTGCCACCGAGCTCAAAGGGAATGAGCTCGCGAATTATGCTTGTCCCATAGCCCGATCGACTCGGAACTAAAACCGGTGGCCCCCCGGTCTCCTGCCATTCGATAAGAAGTAGACGCGATCCATTTTGTAACCAGCACCATTGGACTGATACCCGACCCGTCCGATTGGAGAAAGCGCCATGCTTAGCGGCGTTGGTGGTCAGTTCGTGAAGAACCGTTGCTACAGCCTGAGTCGCTTCCGCTTTCAAGGTGATGCCTGGACCCCCGACTTCGACATTTCCTGTGGTATAGGGCGCAAATTCGCGGCGCACGATTTCCGCCAGGGGCGCGCCCCGCCAGCTGCTTTCGCTTAAGAGCGCATGTGTTCTTGCCAAAGAATTGATGCGGCGATTCAGTGCATTGACGAAGTCTGTTTGCGAGCTGCTGGCCTCTTGCGTCTGGGTGATAATAGCGATAACGGTCGCGAGCACATTCTTGACACGATGGTCAAGCTCGCCAACCAACACACGCTGGCGCTCTTCTGTGCGCTTACGCTCGGTGATATCGATGTTGATGCCAACGACGCGTCGCGGCTGCCCTTCGTTGTCGTAGGTAATGAAACTGCGCGATTCGATCCATCGGACCTCGCCGCTCGGGCGAACAATCCGATACTCCACATTGTACACGTGCTGCTTATCGCCGAAGGCGCGTTCACGAAACCCTTCCATTCGCTCAAGGTCATCTGGGTGCACCCTGGCGCGCCACTCGCTGCGCGACGTCTCGGTAGTTCCCTCGGGCAAGCCGTGTATAGCGGCGTAGCCCTCTGAGACTGTCATCCTTTCCAGGTCGGATTCATACGCGTAGCTGCCTACCAGAGCTGCCTGTCCTGCCAGTGCCAGCTGCGTATTGCGTTCAGCCAGAGCGAGCTCCACCGAGCTTGCGCTCGGTAACATCACGCGTGAGGCCCTTGATGCGCAATAATCGCCCCGTGGCATCGAACTCGCCCTTTGCAGTTTCCTCCAGCCATACCTGACGGCCGTCCAGACGGACATACCGAAAACTCAAGGAATACGCGGCTTCGTCGGGGCGCAGATCGCGTATGTGCTTCTTAAGTCTCGCGCGATCGTCGGGATGTACCCGACTGAGGAAATCAGCGCGAGGCGAGTTTGCATTCCCATCCTGTTTGGACCCAAGAATGCTGGCGGCATTGTCGCTGCGCTGCGACAAACCGGTGATAGCATTCCAGTCGAATGCCATCACCTGACCAGCTGCCATTGCATCCGCCAATCGGTCTTTGCTTTCGCTGAGCAGAGCCTCGGCACGTTTGCGGTCTGTAACGTCGATATTCACGCCAATCACGCGTTGCGGGCGCCCATCGCTATTGAAGGAAACAAAGGTACGCGTTTCGATCCACCGAACCTCGCCCGAGCGAACAATGCGATAGTCGATGCTATATTCCTGCCTCCGCTGTAGGTGGGCCAACTCCCGCAGCTCTTGAAATCGAGCGGCGTCCTCTGCGTGCACGCGGGACAGCCATGCGCTACGCGTGATTTCGGTAGTTTCCTCCGGAAGACCGTGAATCGCTGCATACCCCGGGGAAATTTGCACTTTCACATCGTCGGTACCACAATCAAGGTCATAGGTGTAGCTGCCGACGAGACCAGCCTTTCCCGCGAGCGCACGCTGCACGTCGATATCGGCGAGTACCTGCTCTGCCCGCTTGCGCTCGGTAATGTCGCGGGTCACGCCAAGCAATCCTACCGGTGCGCCCAGGCGATCGCGCACAACCGAGCTCTCGGCAGCGATCCAGCGTGTCTTGCCAGCATGCGGGTGGCCAGGCGGAGGCAGAACCCGATACTCAGCGTTCCACCTTCCACCGCTGCCTTTTGCAACCACCAACGCAGCATCCACACGTACGATGTCGTCTGGATGAACGAAGCGTCGCAACTCCCTTATCGTCGTGGGCAATCTTTCGTGCCCATGAATCTGCGCGGTACGCGCATCGCATTCGAGGCGACCGATGCTAAGGTCTGCACTGAACGTGCCGAGCTCGGCTCCATCGAGGGCCAGCTCAAGCCGCTCCTTGCTTCCTTTGAGCGCCGCTTCACTTTCGCGCCTTTCGGAGAACAGCGCCGCAAGAACGAGGGCCAGCAATGTCCCGGCCAACATGAGGGCTTGTGCTGCGAGCATGCGCTCCGCGAGAGGAGCGCGTGTTTCACCGAAGTGCCCAATATCGAAGGTCACTGACCAAACGACGGAAAAGGTCACTACAAACATCGCGGCGGCGGCAAACACTGGCCGGCAGCGTACGGCCACCCATAGAATGAGGGGAAATGCGAGGGCCACGGGTAGGGCCGCTGTCCAAGGTCCCGGCGGCAATGAAATGACGAATGCACTCAGCGCGGCGAGAGTCGAGATCGCTATCGCACCCTCGATCCGTTCGCGCCGCGGCGGCGGTTCTTGCAACGCACCACCAAGGCCGATAAGCAGCGGTGCAACCGTGACAAGACCTAGCGAGCATGACGCAAACCAAAGCCGCCATACATTGAAAGGGGATGCCGCTGGCTCGTAAAAACTGATGGCAATTGCTGCAGCGGCGGCAGTCACAGCCGCGCCGATAGCACTCGCGACAAGGAATCCCAGTACCTGCGGTACTCGTTCTAGCTTGAAGCCAGCACCGAACCAGCGTTCGACTAGCCAAGCCGTGAGGATGACGTCACTCACGTCAAGGACTGCGAAAATGACGGCCAACCAGGTGCTTCTGTCCACCGCGAAGCTGGCCGCCATGGATGCAAACGCAACGGCAATGGCTACCGGTAAACGTGCTGCCGGCCCTAGCGCAATCAATGCTCCTGCTGCGATTCCGGCCGCCGGCCAGAAGATGGCGACACCCACCTGAGCTCTAAGGCCCAAGCCAAGCAGAGCTGCCAACAAATAGGCGATGCCGACCGCAACGGTGAGCCTGACCGCCCCAAACAATGAATGATTGAGGTTGTCCACAGGGAAAGCCGTCGTCCGACCCTTTTCGTGATGCGCCCATGAAGAATTCAGCGCACGTTTAGCAAATTCGATGGCTCGCAATGTTGCCACCTGCATATCGGGTGTTGTCTATAGGCTCCCAGAAGGGAAACCCTGATACATCAGAGGGATGCGAACGGGTTGCGCCTTATTAGATCCATGCATCAGTGAAAGAGTAGCAGTTGCCAAGTCGCAATGGAATGATGCATCGCAACGAAGGTCTGCTCCCAGCCGAAGTGCGGCGCCCGAAACGCGCGCGCTGCTTGGTCTTTTGCTTCTCAGGAGTTCGTCGCTTTCTGCTCTTGGTTACATCGAGCTAAGAAGGGGCAAACCGATAGGTTTTTGCGCGTCACCGCCGTGACGCCGGCGCCATTTGCGATATTCTCACTCAAAACAGGATCTCGCGATCTTGTACTTTTGATCAGGCGCGCATGCACCGGAGTCTGGTACCGGCTGCTATTAGTTGTCCAGCGGCGAACGCACCCTTTGTCCGATCGCATCTTGTCTCGGCGTTCGTGTTGCATCAGAAGAAGTGGAGGCCGCAAGCGTCTCCAAACGCTCGCAAGGCAGCTGTGATCGAACACAGAGCGATCCCTGGGGGCGAATCGCATTCTTGGGATTCTACCGCTCGCGAGATCACCGCGCAGGCTTGCCGGCGCGACCGCAACCGACGCAGTCATCGAGATGGCAACGAGCAACACCAACGTGATCTATGCCTCATAATTTCGAGACGATCTCGCATGGCGCGCTGCTCGGCAACATGTGTACGGTATTGGTGACGTCGGCCAGAGTTCGTTTGATGCCCTTGTACCTCCGAAATACCCTGCTAAACGCTGCACTCGTTGGGAACAACGATCGCAGATTTGGGTTTGCCAGAAAACAACGATGCTCGGGGAGTACTTGTTCGCCTGATCGATACGCAGTGACATGTGCAGAGTCTGCAGAAAGCGAGTCGATCGTGGGTTGGCCGGGAGTCTTAAAACGTTCGCTGCATTTTGCCATTCCATCACGCATCTGGGCGCCAGTATGATTGCTCGGTGCGCGCCACCCACTGTAAGGGCATCACTGGGCGAAAACAGCGTCGGCACTAATGGAAAACTTTATTCCTTGCGGAACGTCGGGACACGATTCTGGCTTGATCCAACAAACCAATCGACGGTGGGGTTTGCGGGTCCGCGGCTACCAATACCCGTTCCATCTCGGACATGTTGAGGCCAGCGCAATGGTCGCGTTCGGCTCCTTAATCGGTCCGAACTTCAGGCTGAGATGCTCGTGACGGGTTTCGCCTGATGCCAGAACTCAGGTCAAAGGTCGGCG
>JBPYDX010000190.1:0-7531 GCA_051986115.1 Candidatus Eremiobacteraceae bacterium | reverse complement strand
GACGCCTGGATGAGTGAGCAGGTTGAGTGATATTGCGATGTTGCGATCGGCCGCTAGCCGCAAGCTCGCCACAACGTCAGCAAAGTCATAGCCGCGGGGACGATAATACGCGGCGTACACTAAAGGACGCGATGAGTTAAGACTGACCCGCACCGAATCTAGGCCTGCATCGATCAATCGTGCGAGCATTTGTGGCCTGCTTGCATTGGTGTTGCAATGAATGATCCCACGTGATGTCGCTTCGCGAATGCGTTTGATCGCCGCCCCAATGAGCCCAGCTGCCAGTAGCGGTTCACCTTCGCATCCCTGTCCAAACGAGATCATGGCATCTTGTGCATCGCGCAAGTGAGCGATTGCGGGCGCGCACAACTCGTCAAGCGTTGGCCGCCCGCGAATGCGTTCTTGTGCGCTCTTTACGGGCGCATCGTGGTCTTGCTCCGAAATGCAGCCGATGCAGCGAGCGTTGCAGGCTGGTGACACAGGCAGCGCTGCCTCCCCTTGGCGTAAGAACATGTTTTGAGCAGTAAAGCAGCCGTATTCTGTGGCGCATCGCTCGAGTTGTGCGATGAGCGGGTTAGCGCCAAAATCAATTTTCCGCTGCATGATCCCTTCGCGAACCAGCTCGTCAGCATGCGCTGTTTGTGACCATGTCGCCAAATGGTCCGTACGCTGGGCGGCCACACGAAAGCCATCATCGCTCCATGCGACAGCCGCATATCCATACAAAGGCAGCGCTGGTGCGGCTGTGCGTTCGACGAACGCGGGTAGTGCTAGACGCGTGTAGCCAAGCGGCAACGCAGCAGCAACAGCACAAATCTCTTCGCCCTCGTAAGCGGCGATCTCACGCAGGCTCGCTCCGTCGTAGCCGACAACTGAACGGCCTGGCAGTGTCAAGAGCAACGAACCTTCAGGCAGCGCGATGAAATCCTCGGCGCCGGCCGGCGCGACTCGTCCACCATCGGCAGCAGCGTTAAGATGCGGAAGATCTAGTACCGCACCGTTGCGATTTGAAAAGACCGCTTGCAAGGCGCGCGACACGGTTAGGTACCGGCAAGATCGATTTGCGTACGAAAGACAAGTTGTGCGTCGCCGGTCAGCACCGCCGGATGGCCGACACCTGGCCACTCAACGCTCACTGAGCCGCCTTGTGTGCTTACCTTGACCGGCGAGGTTGCGCGTCTTGTTAATATCGTGGCTGCAGCCGCTGCGCAAGCTCCAGTCCCGCAGGCCCAGGTTTCGCCCGCGCCGCGTTCGCGAACTCGCATAAAAAGCTCGCCGCCCTCAGTCTTTACCACTTCTACATTAGGCTCGGCATCATAAACATTCCATTGCGCGACTGTCGCTGCGATCCCGTCGAGAGCAACCTCCAACGGATCGTGTTCCACAAAGATGACGACGTTGGGATTGCCTATAGTAATCGCGTGCGCCGCAACCTGTTGGCCGTCAACTAACAATCGGCGATCGATGCGACCATCCGCTCCGCCCCATGGCCTTGGCTCGCCCATGGTCACGCGCACACCGAGCGCGCCATTCCAACGAACCACCGCCGTTTGAATAAGGCCTGCGGGTGTGTCGACGATCAGCTCGCCGTTTTGCGGGTTCTCATCATAAAGGTAGCGCGCTACGCAGCGAATGCCGTTCCCACACATGGCCGCTTCGCTGCCATCTGGATTGAAAATTCGCATTGTCACGTCAGCGCCGGGTCGCCCCGGCTCACCAAGAACGAGCAATCCATCAGCACCGATACCGAAACGACGGGGACACAAAATTTTTGCCATCTCGGCAAGGGGAGCGTCTGGGCGTCCGCGAGCATCGAAGAGGACAAAGTCATTTCCCGTCCCCTGACACTTCGTGACGGAGATTAGAGCCACGACTCGTGCTCGAAATTATTGCGAGGCGGAAGCTTTCGCGGCACCGTCGCCAGCAACAGCCGGTTCGGCATCGGGCGCAACCACTTGGCGCGGCGTGGCGGCAATGTCAGCGCCTGAAAACTGGACAGGGCTTTGGGGTGAAACGGTCGACACCGCGTGTTTATAGACGAGGTGTGGCTTGTTGTCATACTCCAAAATGATTGTGAAGTTATCAAAGCCGCGAACGTGTCCACGCAACTGAAAGCCATTACGCAGATAGATTGTGACCGGAGCATTCTCACGCTTAATCGCCTGCAAATACGCATCTTGCAGAGGCAAGTTATTTTTCACGCCATCTTCTCCACATTCTCTTGCGGCGCGTCCCAAAATGAGAACGGCCGCTTTTTGTTGGCGATTGCGTTTGGTTCACGCCGCCAAAAGCTTTTCCCTTGCAATCGCCGTGATAACGGAAACAGCCTCATTGCTATCAGCTGCATCGATCTCGAAGACTCGCTGCATGCGTCGAAACCACGTCTGCTGACGCTTCGCGTATGCTCTCGTTCTCAAAATTGTGCTGGCAACCGCCTCTTGGTATGTCGCTGCGCCGTCGGCAAACGCAAGCGCTTCCGCATAACCGAGCCCGGACAGCGCAGGCGCAGATGGTGCCTTCGCGCGGACCGCAAGCGCCTCAGCGATAATTCCGTCGCGAAACATCTGCTCGACTCGCGCCGCAATTCGCTGGCGAAGGACTTCGCGGGCGACGCACATGACAATCGTCACCACATTGAGTTCACGAGCGGAAGACGATACTGGTATGCGCTCGGTACTTAGTGCGCTCTCCAAGGCTCGCAGGATTCTATAGGAATCGCCGGGCCGAACCTCGCTGGCGAGCTGTGGGTTGCGAGCCGCGAGCCAATCCCAAAGCACTTGTGGCGGGTGAATCTTGGCTTCGTTTCGCAACCGCGTGCGCAGTTCGTCGTTTGGGGGAGGCCGATCGAGCTTCATCGTTCCGAGCAGTGCTTCAATGTAAAAGCCGGTGCCACCGACAACGATGGGGAGCCGTTGACGTGCCTCGATGGCGTCGATGATCGGACGCGCATCCTCGACAAACCTGGCGGCGCTGTAACGTTCACTCGGCTCTACGAACGCGTAGAGATGGTGAGGCACTTGTTCGAGCGCATCTGGGGGCGGCATGCCGGTACCAATTCTCATCCCGCGATAGATTTGGCGTGAGTCTGCATTGACGATCTCGCCATTGAGCGCGCGCGCAACCGCCAAGGCATCGGCTGATTTGCCAGACGATGTCGGACCGCAAAGAACCAGAGCGCGAGTCACACTTGTGCCGGTTATGTTCGTTTGAAGGCTTTTGCGAGCTCCGCCGCGTCGAGGCGCAGCGTGGTTGGCCTCCCATGCGGACACGTATGCGGATCCCGACAATTTCTCAAGCGCTCGTACAGGGTCACCTGCTCTTGCAGCGTCAGGGCTTCGTGTGCGCGCACGACCGAATGGCAGGCAACTGTTGCGAGCAAACGCTTGCGCCGCTGTCGTAAGCGCTCGCCGGCGGCTTCGTTCGAATTAGAACGATCGTCTGCGCCAAGATCGTCAAGGATGGCAGCGATGTCAAAGTGCCGCTCGCCATAACCGCTCGGCAACGCACTAATGCGATAAGCGTTATCACCGAATCGTTCGATCTCAACACCGGCTGCAGCAAACTCCTCGGCATTTGCTTCAAGTGTTGCAGCCTGGTCTGGCGTCAATTCAACGATCTTTGGCAACAGGAGCGGAGTCGACTCTTGGACAGGGTTTTGGGTTTCCAGCACTTCGTAGGCGATGCGTTCGTGCGCTGCGTGCTGATCGACAATCAGCAGACCGCTGTCGTCGCTAATCACAATGAAGGTTCGATCGATTTGGCCCAAAGCGCGGGCAGACAGACCCGACTGGGCTTCAACCAGCTCTGTCTTTCCTAAAAGAGAAAGCGCGGGCAGCGCGTGTTCGCCCATTTCGCCGTTTGCAAACGAGACTGTAATATCAAACGAGTTTGCGGGTGTGGTCTCGGATGGCTCGGGCGTACGCAACGCCTCAGCAACGCAGCGATGCACAAGATCGAACACTGCGGCCGCGCTGACAAAACGAACCTCGATCTTGGTGGGGTGCACGTTGACATCGACATCGCCTGGTGCAAGCGAGAGCATTAACACACCATAGGGGAAGCGCCCAGTCATGATCTTGCCGCCGTACGCAGTTGACCAGGCAGCGCCGAGTGCCGGACTGCGCACGAGGCGGCCGTTTACGAACAGCACTTGACCGTGACGATTGGGGCGGTCAGCGCCCATACGCGAGGTATAGCCGGCGACTGCCATCATGATGTTGGGATCGCTTCGCACTGCTGTCAGCGACCCACGGCTACCCCTCCCGAAGACCATTTCGAGCCTGTCGACGGGATCGGCAACTGCCGGCAGCGACCAAATGTCGCGACCTTGGTGCCGCAGTGAGAAGGCGACTTTGGGCCAGCCTAACGCCATTCGCGATAGAAAAGCACTAACTCGAGCAAACTCGGCTTTATCACTACCTAAGAAGTCTCGGCGAACGGGAGTCGCAGCAAACAAGTCGCGCACCGTAACGCGCGTGCCCGGCGACGCGGCGACTCGCCCGACTGGCCCCTGCGCGCCGTGACGAACGGTAATACGTGCGCCGAAATTTTGGCCCGTTGCGCGTGATACGACCTCAAGAGAGCCGGCACTAGCGGCAATACTCGCTAAACCCTCACCCCGAAATCCAAGCGTGCGTACGCAAAACAGATCGCTTGCGCTTGACAACTTGCTTGTGCCGTGGCGCTGGAGCGCTAACGCGAGGTCGTCGGACGCAATCCCGGCGCCGTCATCCGCAACCGATATTTCGCTGCGGCCGCCGTCACGCAAGTCGACAGCCACGTATGAAGCGCCAGCATCAAGGCTGTTCTCAACGAGCTCCTTGACGACCGATACTGGACGTTCAATAATTTCGCCGGCGGCAATTTGAGCGATTGTCGCCTCGTCCAAGACGCGGATTCGTGTGATGGTTTGCACGCGCGCGTTTTCGCGTCGGCGCTACCGGCGAACCTTTCCGCTGCGGAGCGGGAGATCGTTTACGCTGGACTAGCGGGCAACTGGTCGCGCGAAGACTCGAAGCGCGTTGCGCCCGTCTTCTTTGGCCGCATAAAGCGCGTCGTCAGCTGCTTTGACCAACGCTTGTTTTGATGTAACATCTTGTGGATAACTCGCCGCACCAATGGACACGGTTACCCCAATCAGCTTGCCGTCCAAAGTAACGTCCATGTCCTCGACTGACTTGCGAATGCGGCCGGCAACGACTGCCGCCTCCGACTTTATGGTCTCAGGCATGACGATGACAAACTCGTCACCACCGTAACGGCAGCACACGTCATTTCGTCTTGCTTGTTGGCGTAAGAGCGCTCCGATACGTCGAAGCAACTCGTCCCCCGCGGGGTGCCCGTGACCATCATTGACGCCTTTGAAATTATCGAGGTCGATGATGAGCAGCGAAAGCGACTTACGCGCCGCCTGTGCCTTACGAAATTCCAGCTCGAGGCGCTCATGATACGCTCGGCTTGTGAGCAGACCCGTCAATGCGTCGGTATCTGCCATTGCGCGTGTGCGACTATGGTGCAGCGCATTGCGAACACCGACAGAGGCAAGACTGACCAGCCGCTTCACCAATTCGAGCTGGTCGGCGGTGTACGCATTTGGTTCAGCAGCGATCAACTGCACGCAGCCGACAGTTTGGCCCTCGCCGACGATTGGCACAACAAGACAAGCGCGAGCACCGGCATTGAGGTCGGCGTCGGGTTGTCGCGGATCCTTTTGCAAATCGTTGATGAGGGCTGCACGCTGCTTCGTCGCGCTGTAGCCAACGACACCCGTACCAAAAGCGATCTTCTTCCCGCGGTACGCTTGTGATTGGGCGCCTGCAATTTCAGCTGCCACCAGCATTTCTTCTTCGGCGGTGTCGTCGTACTGAACAACATAAATGACGCATGTGTCCCAGGCGACGACGCTACGGAATTGACCAAGCAGGTTCAACAGCTGCACCAAAACGTCGGCGAGCGAAAGCTGCGAGCCAAGATCCGAGCTGGCGTTGAGCATTTTATCGATAGCTCGCACCTGGTGTTCGGCGCGCCGGCGTCCGTGCAGTCCATACAGCGCCGCTAGATACGGCCCTAAGGTCAAGCTCGCAATCTGCAAAGCAACAGTAGGCACAGATCCCTTGTGAAAAGTGATTGCCAGATCAAGCAACACCAAGTCAGCGACGACGAGGATCGTAAGACCAATCGGTGCGGTCAGCAACGCTGCGTCGAGCGCCGGCATGATCATCAGCACCGTCACCCCATAAAGCTTGATCGCCAATGCTGCGTACGTCACGTCGATGGCAATCAGCGCCGGAACCACTAGCGGGTGCGTGTCGCGACGGTGAGCCGGACCGCGAGGCTCCTGCCAAAAACTCCACGCGAATAGGGTTGTAATCGCGCCATATGCCAATAGCGCCCACCTCATCTGATGGGGCGTCGAGGGGCTTTGCGGTTGCGATAGCAGCCACAACACCGCAAGCCATCGAGCCGCGGCGACTGCCAGAGGATAGGTTAAAGCGTCAGCTATCTCGCGCACTTTGCGACCCAGCTTGTGGCCCAGAATCCCTAGGTCCGGAGTCCTCACATACAAAGGACGATATCGGACGGCATATGTTACGGAGCGCAACAGTAGTGAGCGCGCTCACTCAGGGAGGGTGATTGCCTACGAAATTTCCATCTGCAGTTGACGCTCTTGCTCGACAGTTCTGTCCTGTTTCGCGCGTCTAGTTTCAAGACCGGGGCGAGCTTCTAGTTGTGTTGCTAACTCGCGCGCCCGCTCCACAACTGGCCGCGGCATGCCTGCCATAGTAGCTACGGCAATACCGTATGAACGACTGCTCGAACCGCGCATCACACGGTGTGAGAATACCGGTCCTGTCGGCTCGTCAGCAACTGCAACGTGAAGATTTTCAACGCTGCGAAAAGTCTTCGCCAGATCGACCAATTCGTGGAAGTGCGTCGCGAAGGCAACGATGGGAAGTGCATCGGCCAGGTTGAGTAAATACTCGCTGATCGCCTGAGCAATAGCTAGGCCGTCGGTGGTGCCGGTCCCACGCCCGACCTCGTCGATGAGCAGCAAGCTGCGCGGCGTGCAGTTGCGTAAAATAACAGCCATCTCTGCCATTTCAACATAAAATGTGGAGCGTCCGGCGGCAATGTCGTCGCCTGCGCCGATGCGGGTGAATAATCGGTCGACGATGCCAAGCATCGCTCGGCGCGCTGGCACAAACGAACCCATCTGCGCGAGAATCGAGATGAGCGCAGTTTGGCGCAAGTAGGTTGACTTGCCGCCCATGTTTGGTCCGGTAATCAGTAAAAACCGGTGCTCGTCGTCAACCACGCAGTCATTCGGAACGAAATCCAGACCGCCATATGCCTCGACCACCGGATGCCGCCCTGCCTCGACGTGAAGCTTACTGTCACTCGTCATCGTTGGCCGGACGTATCGATGTTCTGCTGCCACCTGTGCGAGCGAGCAAAAGACGTCAACTTCGCCGACCGTCCTTGCACAAGCCAGTAAACCAGTGTGAAATTCGTCAAGTTGCTCGACGAGCTC
>JBPYDX010000189.1:0-5315 GCA_051986115.1 Candidatus Eremiobacteraceae bacterium | reverse complement strand
GTAGCAGCAACGATTTGCCGGAGCGGACAACATCTAAGATGATGTCGATTGTGCCGTAAACGGCGCGGCCGACGCGGCAGGTTAATCCGATAATCTTGCCGCTGCGATTGCGCAGGCAGGAGATACGATGCAGCGTTTGTTCGATGCCAGCGCGGTTGTCTTTGCCGAACTCACCGATCTTCGCTAAAACTGCCCCGATGTCGTCAGAGGCCACCGGCACCTCAGACAGATTGAGATAATCGTGCGGATAGCGCGCCTCCGGCAACCTACCCAGATCGAGAATAACTTCGATCAGTTGATCGAGGTGCGGAAGACGGATAAGCGCTTGGCGGATATTCGGGGGGAAGATATCGAGGAGGGCAGCCAGTTCCCAATCACGCGATGGGCTTTGGGCGAGGTCCTCTTTCAAAAATTCGTCACCTCTTGGACGTTGGCTCCTTGAGCACGCGAATCGTTCGCAGCTTCGCATCGGCAGGGCCTTGTAAGTGGACTCCTGCATCCAGCTCGAGTTGCAAGTAATCGATGGCTTCTGGCGTTATCTTTTCGCCGGGGCATAATACTGGTATACCCGGCGGGTACGGCGTCACCACCTCTGCGCAAACGCGTCCTGCGCTTTTGCTAAATGGAATTTCGACATGCTCTGCGAGAAACGCCTCCCGTGGTGTTGCTACTTGTTCAGGGATCGCTGGGAGTGGTTGCCGGCGCCGTCGCTTGGCGATGGTTGCGCCATTGACAGCTCGTCCGTTCCCGCTTCGACTAGCGGTCAAGTGCGCAAATGCCTCAACGAGGCGGTCGATGTCGTCTTGCCGGTTGCCAATCGTTACCAAAGCGACAATATTAAGGAGATCGGCGAGCTCGATTTGGATGTTAAAGCGCTCTCGCAAAATTTCTTCAACTTGATAGCCAGAATAGCCTAACCCGCCTACCGTGATCACGAGCCTCGTCTCATCATAGCCGGCTACACCGTCACGTCCGACGATCTCGGGGCCTACACAATGGATGCCGGGCAGCTCGTTTAGGCGTTGGCGGGCCTGACGGGCCAATGCGAGCGCTTTGTCGAGCAGTGCCTTGCCTTGCGTCGCTATCTGCATCCGCGCCACGTCCAGCGAGGCAAGGAGAATCAACGACGGGCTCGTGCTTTGCAGGAGTCGCAGAACGCTTTGCAACCGCGCTTGATCGACGCGATCGCCGCGCGTATGCAGCATCGAACTCTGGCACAGACCCGCGATGAGCTTGTGCGTCGAGTTGACGCACATGTCGGCTCCGGCACTCGTCGCAGATGGCGGCAATTCAGGGTGGAAGTGAAGATGCGATCCCCAGGCTTCGTCGACGAGCAGCAGCTTGCCGCGCTCGTGAACAAGCTGTTCGATGGCAACCAAATCAGCAGTTGCGCCATAATACGTTGGGCTGGTGATGAGCACGGCCTTTGCTCGCGGGTGTGCATCGAAGCCTTGTTCAACCGCCTGCGGCGTAACACAGTGGTCGATGCCCAAAAGCTTGTCAACTTCTGGCTGCACGTATACCGGTTTGGCTCCGCTCATGATGAGCGCACTCGTTGCGGACTTATGGCTATTACGAGCGATTAGCACCAAGTCTGCAGGCTCGGTGGCGGTCATGAGCATTGCCTGATTGCCGACGGACGATCCGTTGATGAGGAAGTAGGAGCGGTCGGCACCGTACGCCTCGGCGGCCAAGGCGTAGGCTTGATGAATCGGATTACCGGGCGCTAGAAGATCTTCAAGCCCGCGAACCTGATCCATGGCGAGCGCGCTTGGCCCCAAAATGTCGCGCAGCATTGCATGCATGGCCTTACCAGCGCCGTGGCCGGGCGTGTGAAAAGCAACTGGATGTGTGGCGGCCAACGAAAAAATGGCATCAAAATACGGGGTCTGGTGCTGGTCGAGCCTTAACATCGCTTCCCTCCCTGTCACCTGTTGAGCGGACGAGGAAGCGATTACGGAAACTCCCAAAAGCGCCGGCACGTTGCAAGCAGACAATGCGAACGAAAAGCCGAGGAGCCGTCTATCATCTACGACGGTTAGTTTTGCAACGGCACGAGCGGACCTTTGGAGCATCCGAATTTTGTTCCATCGCAAACGAGGCACCTCATGAAAGCGCTACATATCGTTAGCGGCAATCCTTCGTATCTCGAAGTTGCCGACGTTGCCAAACCCACCCCAGGTGAGGGTCAAGCGCTAGTTCGGATTCATGCGGCCGGACTCAATCGTGCCGATCTGCATCAGCTGCGCGGGAACTACCCCGCGCCCCCGGGTTCGCCGCCCGACATTCCTGGTCTTGAATTCGCCGGTGTCGTAGAGTCTTTGGGTCCGCAGTGCTCGCGCGTTGCACCGCGTGAGCGAGTCTTCGGCCTTTGTGGTGGCGGCGCGCAAGCGCAATATCTGGCGATTCCCGAAGGCTTACTTATGCCGGTTCCGAGCAATCTCACCGATGAAGAAGCTGCTGCGGTTCCCGAAGCCTTTGTTACCGCGCACGATGCGCTCGTGACCCAGGCACGCATGGAGTCCGGAGAGCGCGTGCTCGTTCACGCGGCTGGATCCGGGGTTGGCCTCGCTGCTCTTCAAATCGCAGCTGCCTGGAATTGCGAAACGTTCGGTACGTCGAGAAATCAGCAGAAGCTCGAGGCCGTCGAACGTCTTGGTGTGGATAGCCGATCCAGGATTGGACACGTCTTTGGCCTTACGCCCGATTCGTTTGACGAAGAGATCTTACGGTTGACGCAAGGTGAAGGCGTCGATATCATCCTTGACCCGGTTGGCGCCGCTTATTTTGAGCGAAACCTGCGCGCGCTTGCTTCGCGCGGGTGTCTCGTGATTTTATCGACGTTAGGCGGTAGCACCGCAAGCCTTCCAATACCTGTGTTAATGGCCAAGCGTCTTGAGATCATCGGCACGATGCTGCGCAATCGTTCAGTATTAGAAAAAGCAGCTGCCACCAAAGCGTTTCAAGACGAGGTGCTGCCAAAGTTTATTGCGGGTGAGTTGCGCCCGATTATCGACAAAACATTTCCGTTAGAAAAGGCTGCTGAAGCTTACGACTACATGGCCGCAGACAAAAACTTCGGCAAAATCGTTTTGTCTATCGGTTGACTATTATCTCTATCTTTAACACTGCGTAGTGTACCTAAGCATTTCTTGGCCGTCGGCATTGGTAAAGCTGCCGACAAGCTTCATGCCAAGCTTCTCCGCAAGGTGCCGAGAGCGATCGTTTTCTGGTCTCACGAACGCGACGAGACTACCAAGCCCGGCTTTTTCGAACGCGAAGTTTTTGACCGCAGCGGCTGCTTCGAAAGCGTAGCCATGACCCCAAAAGACTGATAACAGCATCCATCCGATCTCGACTTCGCCGCCATCGACCGGCGTGAGCCCGCTTTCACCCATCACCTCGCCTGAGGATTTGAGCACGATAGCCCAGTCGCCGTATCCAACTTCGTAGCGGGCAATTGTGTCAGCGAGTGCTTCGTCTGCCTCGCTTTCGGACATTGGCCGCAATTGGTGCAAATGACGCATGACTGCAGGCTCGGCAACCATCTGCCGAAAAACGGCGCGATCCGCGTATGTCCAGCGCCGCAGTTGTAAGCGATCGGTTTCCACGATAGGTTCGGGTAGCGACAGTGTATAGAGCCACCAAGCCTTGTCGCGTGCGCGGCCTGGATTGCGTTCGAAGTAAATCATCATTTGAAGCGCGTCGCTTGTCTCAATGTTGAAATAGTGGCGGCGCACGTATGTATCGCCGCGATCCTCACCGGTCGCACGACCCGTTGTCAATAAACGGGAAACGTGATAGCGCTGGCCTCGCCAGATAAAAGATGCTGGCAAGCCCGGTTCGCCGCGGGCCATAGCAGCGACATCAAAGGCGCCTTGGTCGGGCAGGATTCGTTCGCTGACCAGTTGCGGGTGAGTCGGCATGCCAACGCCTAAGCTTTAGGTCCCGATACGCTCCTCGATGGAGACGTCATACAAGAACAGGAACTTGTACCACTCGCCGGGCACAGTGTGCCGCTTGATCTGAATCCACGGAATATACTTGGGCGTGCGTGGTTTGCGCTGCAGCGACATGTTGGCGTCTTGGGGCGTGCGGTTGTTCTTGCGGTTATTGCAAATGAGACAAGCGCACACCAAATTTTCCCAAGTCGATGGCCCACCAACCGATCTCGGCACAACGTGATCGACCGTCATCTGCCCTTCGCCCTTGCGACCGCAATACTGACATGTATAATCATCGCGCAGCAAGACATTCTTCTTGGTGAGTGCCACCTTTTGTCGCGGCCGGCGAATGTAGTAGAGCATGCGGATAATTGACGGCATGCGAATCGAAATGGTCGCCGAACGCAGCAGCTTGTCGTGATGGTGTAAAATTTCAGCTTTGCCGGAGAAGACAAGCTTGACGGCCCGTTGCAACGAGGTGACGTTTAAAGCCTCGTAGGTTGCATTGAGAACGAGGACGTCGGTCACGAGCTGCGACCTAAGCGACGCACATACTCGATCTGCAGCTGCGTAAGCATTCCTTCGATAGCGCGCAGCGCATCGTTTTCCATGATCGCACGCACCGAACTCAGCAAACCGTTGGCCGCGTCTATGGCGGCGCGCGCCTCATCCATGTTGACTTTCCCTTGAGACTCGGCCGGGCGCGGCACGTCCGGCGCCGAGGGAACGCCGACCCGCAGCGAAACTGCAGCAGTTTCTATGAGCACTGAGAGCATACTGAACGCGATATCCCGCACCGGCGGGACGTCTTGAACAGCGACGTCTCCCTGTGTTTTGCTTTGCCCTTCCTCGCCCATAGCGTGGTCCTATCTCCCACGCTTGTGTTAAGCACGCAGGGGTGCTCACCCCTGCAGGCTGCACCGTACTAGGCTAGCCCTTTGCAGCGGCTACCATTTCCAAAAAATACTTGTGGATGCGCAAATCATCGGTTAGCTCAGGATGAAATGACGTCCCTAGCAAGTTGCTTTGCCAAACCATCACGCCCTTGCCATCCACGAAGGAGAGAATGTGTGCGCCACCCCACGCGGATTCGATCCAAGGTGCCCGGATGAACACGCCAGGGAACGGTTTGCCGTCGAATCCTTCGATGGTAAGTGGCTCCTCTGCGCTTTCAATCTGCCTCCCAAACGCGTTGCGTTTGACTTCAATGTGCAAGAGTCCGAGTGTCGGCTGTTTTGACCCGGTCACTTTTTCAGCCATCACGATCATACCCATACACGTCCCCCAAATGGGCATGCCGCCTTTGGCGCGATCTTGTAAAGGTTTTGCAAGTTTGAAGTGCTCAAGCAAATTGATGACCGTTGTCGACTC